>MHDW01000174.1:0-3337 GCA_001803645.1 Nitrospirae bacterium GWC2_42_7
AGTATCATGACAACAATGCTCCCGGCTTGAGCTACAAACCAACGTAATGCAGTCTGCGCATAGGGGGTTATTTGTCCGGCGAGTTCTTCGTGGCTAAGGGATGCGTATTGCTGCCATTGTTCAGCAAGCTTACTTCCTGCCAGCGGGATACTGCTTACCCACTCCGGCGGTGGCAATATGGTGAACGCAGACAAGGTCTTAATCCGGGCGGCTATCTCGTCAGCATTGCCGGCAATGGCAATGATCGCTACAATAAGAGGCACAACGATGACCATAAGGAGAAGAGCCGTCATCACTGTCACTGCAAACCCGCGTCTGCCCCAAAAAACAGCCTGAAGCTTAAGCAAGATCGGCCATGTGGCCACAACAATGATCATTGCCCATACGATCGAAGTCAGGAACGGCCGGAGTATCCATAAGCTGACAGTTATGAGAATGGCGATGAACAGTACTGCCAATATCGTGCGTGTAATGTCACTGGTAATCGGGTCCTTTGTGGTCATCTTTGGTCTCCTCCATACTCATTGCAGCAGGGTCTCATCATCTGACAAACCTGCCTGTTCGTTTAAACAATGAACTTATCTTCTGCCTGCGGCCTATGTTTATTCATACATTATACTGCAACACAGGTCAAATGCTTACTCACTCTTTTAAGCGCCTCCAATATCTGTCAACAGAAAAATCTTCCAGTGGCTCACGAATGAGTGATGCTGTCAGGAAACTTGATGCCACATTTTGGTCGCACAGGGAAATGGAAAGGCGTGTTATTTAAGTGGCTTCTTAAAATATAGAGAAGTATTCTCATTGATGAATCCCCTGAGACAGGGGAGCAAGTGCGAAACTGCCGTGAGGCAGGATAGCCCGAAGCCTGATAGCGCAAATCAGGAGTGGTAAAGCTATTTATCCACTTTAAAGAAGAATAGCTCGGGCATGATGAACCCTACTTGTCATTTACGCTTTACAGTTAATGACTAAAAACTTACAGGCTTATGATTTACTCTTTACTTGAAGGCTCCGAGTCTCTGCTTTTATTTACGCTAAGGTAATTTTTGAACAAAGGAATAACCGCAAGGCTATAATAAAAGCAAGAAATGATAAAGCTCAAAGCAATTAAAGAAAAATATAATTTTGAACCAAAATATACTTTCTCGGAACTGCAGCAAAATTTACCTCAGAGATTTGAGTCGAAAATACAAGACAGCATACTATATAAAGCACTTGAAACTCTGGCAGTTATGGCATACCCTACCGAAACAAATAAGTTTGAAAAAAGGTGGAATGATTTTTATCTGCCTTTTAAAAGGAAAGGATATTTCATGCTTGTTCCTCTTTCGATAATTCTATATGAAAAGAAGTTCTTTTTGAGTATTCATAATTCACTAATTGAAGTGTCTAAAAACAATGAGGAGAGAGGATTTTTGGGGGATTTGATAGAACAGACTATAAAATTCTCCCGGACATTAAAGAAAAATCCGGGTCTTGTTATTGAAGCACTACCTTATGACATCAGAACAGGACGTGTGCTTGGCAAATATGTCCTTGAACGCTTGTTGTCAGCAGGGGAGAAAGAGAAAATATTGAAACTATATAGAGAACATATTGAAAAGCAATCGAGGTCTGACGGGGTCTCTCTTGATAATTATCTGAATACTGCTGCCATCTGTTACAAGGCTGCATTTGGCAGTAAGGTTAAGGGGTTGACTGCCGAACAGATGTACCGGAAATGGGCTGACGACAGGGATTGCGGAATGCTGAAGATAAAGAACAGGACAAGCAAGAAGGCTTTTAAAAAGTGGTTAGACAGCGAATCACACTGCGGGTGCCATCCTTTTGAGATAGTATTCAGTTGGCTTAACCATGGGATTCATCTTTATCCTCCATACACTGGAAAAGAATTTTTTACTTTGAGGCTGTCGAACTATATGTATGCCTCACCTTTTCTCGAAATGGTCAGGGCGCTGATTATCAGCAATTTACCGTTTGAGGCATACGAACTTGAAAAGGTTCTTGATTATTTGACTGGCAATAGTTATTTCACTGTCAATTCTTACAGTGAGCACAATATTTTGTATGATCCCGGAAATCGGAAATTCTTCAAGCACATAGAATGGGATGAACCTAACATATTGAAATGGAAATAACTATTCAATTCAACGGAATCTTCTTTCTGTAATAAAATGGAGCCACTTTCAAAGAGTGTCTTCAATGATCTTTCAACTGCACATTATAAAGAACAGATATGTTCAATTCTCATCCATGTTCTTAATTAATGAACAATTCAAAATAATGAACATACTTCACAGTAAAACCATTAAATTTAGAAATCTATGTTTTTCAACTGCCTGATATAAAAAGAAATATTACATTTCAGCCCTCTTGGTAATTACAGGGGACTTGACTTTAGTTCATGTTTTTGTTATGTTCGTATTGATTGAACACAATCAAAATGTGAACAAAATGTACGGAGAAAAGAAAAATATCGAAAAAGAAATCCTGCAGCGAGCTGTCGAGGCATTCAGGAAGACTATGCCGACACAGACAGGGATCGAGATATTAGCTCCGGATCTTATCCATGTGGAAGGGGTTCAACCCGACCGGATAATTAGAATGATGTTACACGGCAAGGAACTGAAGTATTACGCCGAAATAAAAGCTACCATTACGAAAACTCAAAAGCTCTTGCTGCTTCTAAACAAAGAGGAACTCCTGTATCCAATTTTTCTGATAGCAAGGCATGTGAATGCAGAGATGGCAGAGGAGTTGAGACAGAACGGGCTTGAATTCATCGATACTGCCGGCAATACATTTATTAATCAGCCACCTGTCTATATCTTTATAAAAGGCAACAGGCCTACTGGGCCTATCGGCCAGGTCCCTGTCAAAAGGGCATTTAAAGCTGCAGGCCTCAAGATAATTTTTGGCTTCATATGCGATCCCGGCTTAGAAAAGAAGACATACCGGGAGATCGTTACTGCCACGGGTGTGGCGCTGGGAACAGTTGATTGGATCATGAAGGAACTCAAAGAGCTGGGTTTTCTCATTGATATGGGCAAGCGTGGATTGAAACTCACACAGAAAGAGACCCTCTTACAGCGATGGGTGACCGCATATCCGGAGCAGTTAAGGCCGAAGCAGATTCTGGGCCGGTATAGGGGAGAGCATGGCTGGTGGCAGCAAAAGAGGCTGGATCCGCTCAGAGCACAGTGGAGCGGAGAGGTTGCAGCAGAGAAAATAACACACTATCTGAAACCAGAGCTGATAACTATTTATGCGGCAGCGCAGTATCTCAATCAGCTTCTGTTTGAAAACCGGCTCAAGACAGATATAACTGGAGATG
>MHDW01000174.1:3384-5197 GCA_001803645.1 Nitrospirae bacterium GWC2_42_7
TGCTGGCAACAGGCAATCAGCGAAATCTTGAAACAGCAAAAATAATTTATGAGCAACATATTGTTCGACTTATCAGGGAAGATTGATCAACAGACAATCGCAGCCCTCTCAACCTTGAAGGGTATCGCTGACTCTCTGGGCATTCCGTTCTTTGTTGTTGGCGCCTCTGCAAGAGACTTTATTCTCAAGCATTGCTACGGGATAGAGCCTCCGAGAATGACCAGGGACATTGATCTGGGCGTGGAAGTTGACAGCTGGAAGAAGTTCAGCATGCTCACAGCGGCATTAAAAGCCACGGACAAGTTCTCTGCCGATGCAAGGGAGCCGCAGCGCCTTCACTTCAATTCCGTCCTGATCGATATTGTGCCGTTCGGCCCTATTACGGATGAGAATCGGCGTATTGCCTGGCCCCCGGAGCATGAGATATTCATGAGCATGGTAGGGTTCAAGGAGGCATACGAATATTCTATCAGCGTCAGATTGAGCACAGAGCCTGCACTCGATATTAAACTGCCGACACTGCCAGGACTGGCAATCATGAAAATAATTTCGTGGAAAGAGAAATATCCTGAGCGGAAGAAAGATGCCGAAGATCTTCTCCTTATCATGCATAAATACGAAGAGGCCGGAAACTTTGACAGGCTTTATGACAAAGAACAGGATTTGCTACAAGAAGAGAATTTCGAAACCAGGCACGCCAGTATCAGGCTGCTTGGCAGGGACATAGCGAAAATTGCTGACGCTGATACGCTGAATATTGTTAGGACAATATTGGACCGTGAGACAGGAGAGCAATCCCAATACAGGTTGGTCACTGATATGGTCAGGGGATCGCTAAGTTATGATGACAGGTTCGAAGAGATTCTGCTGCAGGTAGAGAAATTGAAGAAAGGTCTTTCAGAAACAGCAGGAAAGCCTTAGTTTCGCCACATCCATAACTCTATTTTACAGGTAAAAGATTGGCGGTCCCAACGGGAGTCGAACCCGTGTTTTAGCCTTGAGAGGGCCACGTCCTAGGCCACTAGACGATGGGACCAAATTAGAAAAGTGAATAGTTAAAAACCAAAAAACAATTTATGTCTTTTCTAAAAACTATTCACTATTCACTATTCACTGATAACTGTCGTTATGGCTGGGGAGAGAGGATTCGAACCCCTATAAGCAGATCCAGAATCTGCCGTCTTGCCATTGGACGACTCCCCAAATGAGTGATTTTTATAACACAAAAAAGCATGATTTGTAAACTTTTCATAATTGAACAGCTCAGGGGAAAACATTGTTTATTTGTAATAATCAGAGGCAATATTATCTCAGTGCATATTGAATTTTCTTGCAATATAATTTTAATATAAAAGCAAAAATCTCTTTCTGACTAAATTCATCCAAATGGTGTGGGAATATTAAAAGCCTCGGCAAAAAATTATTCTGGATCATACTGATCGGAGTTGTTTTCTTCTTCAGTATCCTTACTTACCTTGTTCTCAACCGTGAAGAAAACATCATAATAAACCTATACAAAGAAAAAGCCGTGGATACAGCCTCCCTGATCGCCAATGACCTAATATCCATGATGCTCGAACAAGACCCCAATATCGTTGTCAAACATATTGCAGCATTTAATAAAACAGGCAATCTAAAAATAGGAGTTACAGGTCAAAACGGATCACCTGCATTCAATACTAATATCCCTGTGCCAGTTGAGATATTCTCTGCGCAGAAGGAATCTTATGTTACTACTGAGAAAGAGTTCATTTTCTTTAAACCCCTGCAGAATGACAAGGAATGTCATGCCTCTCACAGTTCCGGCGACAAA
>MHDW01000174.1:5237-5993 GCA_001803645.1 Nitrospirae bacterium GWC2_42_7
TGCAATTTTCATGGGCCTTACAACTGAGATATTACTCATAACCATACTGAAAAAAACCGTACTGGATCCTTTGAATAAGCTTAATGAAGGGGCCGGGATATTAAAGACCGGGAAGCTCGATCACAGGATAGACCTTAGGAGCAATGATGAGATAGGCTCTCTTGCCTCCTGTTTTAATGATATGGCTGAAAGTCTGCAGAAGTCGCATGTAAACCTCGAAACCGCTGTCAGAAAGAAAACGAAGGAACTGAGGGTAATAGCTGAATTGTCCGGAGAGATATTTAAAGGCGATTTCATGCTCGATGAGATTATCAGCCAGTCTCTGGATGTGATCACCTCGGAGATGGATTTTGCTTATGCAGGGATTTGTCTGGTTGACAGGGATAGCGGCTCTCTTTCCCCGGAATATAGAAAGGGTATCCGTAATGATTTTTGTCCTGCGGAACATCTGCTCACAAGTGATCATCCGCTCATAAGAATGAGGAGGGAGGCAAGGCCGGCAGTGAAAAGCGCTGCCGATGTTGGGGCCCCCGAGGACTACGGGAATATCGTCATAATCCCGCTACTGTCCCATCAGAGGAAAAGATGCAGGGAGACTAACAGATGCAGCAAAAAATCCTGCCCTGCCTTTGAGAGCGCTGATGAAAGGTGCTGGCTGATCAATAATACTCTCTGCAGGAGCCCCCAGGCAGTTGCCGGCAAAGACAAGATATTCGGCTGTCTTCACTGCAATGTTTTCCCGGTCCTCGGGACCCT
>MHDW01000174.1:6051-7501 GCA_001803645.1 Nitrospirae bacterium GWC2_42_7
ACTTCAGAAATAGTTTCCGCGATCGAAAATCACAGTTTCATAACTGGTAAAAAAGAAGATATTGACAATCTGATAAAACTCCATGACATATCCATTAAAACACTGCAGAACCTCAATTACAAGGAGCTGATAGAAGCGATCTCGTTATCCGCAACAGTCTTTGCAAACACGGACGCTTCGATACTGTGGTCATTAAAACAGGACGGGCTTCTGCATGTTGAGGGGGTATCTAATATCGATAAGGACCTGCTGCCGGACTCTATGCCTCTCAATGACCTGCTTGCAGTAAGGGCCCGTACAGACGACAGGCTCACTGAAAGCATCCGATGCGAGGATTTTCTGCGTTTAACCCATATATTTACACGTTATGGTTTCCTGTATTCCGCTGTTGTACCACTTAAACACCTGGATTCCATTTTCGGCTTCCTGATGCTCTTCAAAAAGAAAGATTTTTTCATGACCGAATCAGAAAAAGCGATCATCTCACTTTTTGCAAACCAGGCTGCGGCTGCCATACAGACAGCGAAACTCTACAGTGAACTCCTTGAACAAAAAGAGTTTTCGGAAACTATTTTCAACAACATAAGCAGCGGGATCATGGTGCTGGACAAGGAAGGAAGTATTTTAAAAATGAACATGACAGGAGAAAAAATACTGAAAATAAAATTTGCTGAGGTCTTCGGGAAAAAACTTGCTGATGTTTATCCCGGGGCGGAAGTTATGCTTTCAGCCGCACAGGAACTAAACAGCGAGGTCGTCATTCCTTTTCCGGACAAAACAAATAGTATCCCTCTCGGCTTTACAAACTCCCAGCTCCTTGACCAATTACATAATGAGAACGGTATTATTGTGTTATTCAGGGACCTGACAGAGATCAAAAAACTCCAGGAGGAGCTCAGAAAAAAACAGCGTTTTGAGGCTATGGGGAAGGTTGTTGCAGGTGTTGCCCATGAGATAAGAAATCCGCTCTTCGGGATATCATCTATTGTCCAGATACTCGAGAGGGAAGTTAAATCAGAAAAGCACCAGTTCCTTTTACGTGCTATGCTCAAGGAGATTTACAGGATGAAGAACCTTATTGAGGAACTCCTGCTTTACAGCAGGCCCTCAAGACTGGACATTATAGAGATAGATCTCGCGATCCTTGCTGATAACATAGAGCATTATATAAATGCCAAAAAAGCTGATATAGTCTTTAATCTGGAGTTACAGTCCAAGACATCCATAAGTTGTGATCTCGATAAAATAACACAGGTTTTTCTGAATCTTATTGATAATTCTATAGGCGCAGGCAGTAAAAAGATAACCATCCGGTCTGAAAAAATACAGGGGGAAACAATAATAACCATAAAAGATGATGGGATGGGTATTCAGGAAAAAAACATTGATAAGATATTCGACCCGTTCTTTACAACAAAAAAAGAAGGGACCGGGCTCGGGCTTTCAATAT
>MHDW01000174.1:7512-10306 GCA_001803645.1 Nitrospirae bacterium GWC2_42_7
AGCACGATCGGCAAAGGCACAACAGTAAAGCTTACCTTCAAAACATAGCCGCTGCCGCTTAAAACAAAGAGCAAAGAGCGTAGAGCAAAGAGCGTAGAGCAAAGAGCAACGGAGATTATAAAATCTTCACAGACTATGGATTTCAAGAAATTTTTGTTCGTATCAGAGAAATCCTCAAATAAATTGGCTACGCTATCTTCAATATCTCTTCTGCGACCGAAGTGAGAGGGAGCGCCTTGTCAACTGCACCATTTTCTATCGCTACCCTGGGCATACCGAAGATCGCAGAGGTTGCTTCGTCCTGCGCGATCGTAACTGCGCCTGCATCCTTCATTGCACCCAGGCCTTTTACGCCGTCAGAACCCATCCCTGTCAGTATCACCCCTATCGAGCGCTTCCCGTAGCTCTTTGCCACAGAATTAAAAAGCACATCCACAGAAGGTCTATGCAGTTCTTCAGAAGGCTCGGCACTGAGCGATATTCTCTTCTGCAGGCCGTAATCCTGTGTCTGAATTTTCTTGACTGTCATATGAAGGCCGGCAGGGGCTATAAGCGAAACTCCCGGCATTACAATATCTCCGTCCTCTGCTTCCCTGACCTTTATATCGCATATGGTGTCCAGTCTGTGCGCAAGCGGAGCAGTAAAGCCCTTGGGCATATGCTGAACAACCAGCAGACCGAAATTTATTTCCTTCGAAAATTTAGGCAGGATCATCTGAAGCGCCAAAGGCCCGCCGGTAGAAGTGCCTATTGCAACAACATCAATAAGCCCTCTGCCCTGTATTGAAGACAACGGTTCTGCATGCTTTCCGATAGCTACAGGCTTAGACCCGGAGATAGACTTCACCTTTGTTGTTATCTCTCTTGCAAGGTCAAGGAAATCCATCATGCCTGTTGTGGACTTATCAACAAAATCCACAGCCCCAAGTTCCAATGCCCTTAATGTCAGCTCAGCACCCTGTTTCGTGAACTGTGAAAGCATCAGGACCGGAACCGGATGGCTCTGCATGATGATCCTGAGTGTTTCGATCCCATCCATCCCCGGCATATTGATATCAAGCGTGATAACATCAGGGTCCAGTGCGATGACCTTCTCTATCGCTTCTTTCCCTGAACCGGCTGTACCGGCCACCTCTATATCAGGGTCAGCATCAAAGATCCTTGTCAGGGCTTTTCGGACAAAGGATGAATCGTCTACTACAAGTACTTTTATTTTTTCCATAACAGAAACGCTTGCTCCAGCTAAATTATTTCAGGTGAGTTTTTAATTATACAACAACATAATGCTTATTTCATCCGGACCGGGCCGCTGGATATAATTCAGGATTTAATCAGTGTCCCTGTATACTGAGGTTCTTTCTGTAAACAATAATACCGTTCTTGTACTCAGGCAGAAAGAGGTTCGTCTTCTGGATGAGGCTCTCTGATGAGCCGATAATAAGATAACCTGTATCAGAGATAAGGTCATAGAGATTAGAGGCAAACCTCTCTATTGCTTCATTGCTCATATAGATAAGGACATTACGGCAAAATATCACATCTGCTTGACCGATCCCCTCAAAGGCCTGACGCTCGAGCATATTGCCTAGCCTGAACTCAACATTTGTTGTCAGGGACCTCCTCAGAATATACCGGTCTTTCTCTTTATTAAAATACTGGTCTATATATGCTGCGGCCTCCCCGTTCATCGACCTGAAGGAGTTCGTCGTATAACATGCCTCATTAGCCTTCCGGATCGCATTGCTGTCAACATCTATCCCTATTATCTTTGTGTCCCATTCCCAGAGAAAAAGCCCGCTCTCATGGACAAGGATGTTCAGGGTATATGCTTCTTCGCCGCTTGATG
Organism: Nitrospirae bacterium GWC2_42_7; assembly: GCA_001803645.1. Classification (GTDB taxonomy): domain Bacteria; phylum Nitrospirota; class Thermodesulfovibrionia; order Thermodesulfovibrionales; family UBA6898; genus GWC2-42-7. The sequence continues at coordinate 9,359 of MHDW01000174.1, forward strand.
AAGCGAGTGAGAGTATCCTCAGTCTTTTCTCTTTTTTTATGCGTTTGTCTCTTTTTATACTGATCAGGATATCTGAAAAAACATCGAGCTGGGGTTTTTCACGGAAGAAGTAGGTCTCATTATTTGTTATGTGGGAGACAAAAGTATATAGCTCTTTTTTTGAAGCATCGGCCATTATGTATTCATAGTACTGCCGGTAATTCTCCAGGCCCAGGATGGTCAGCCTGTGGGAGACCTTTGTATGCAGCGTGAGCCTCTTATCACCTTTTATCAGAATCCCGAACTCATCATGTATAAGGTCTCTGAGGAAGCCGAACTCCTCCTCTGTCATTACTTCGTTTTTTTTGATTATCAACATTGAGTCTGTATTTACCTTTCAGAATTTTTCAGTGAAAGCATGGCTGCTTCCCTGACTTCCTCACAACTGTCCATGCTCAGTGTCCGGAGTGCTTTCTCTGCTTCAGGCGTCCTTAAAGCTCCGATCGCAAGGGCAACCTCTGTGCGCACTTCGTCGTCCTCGTCCTTCACAAAAAGCATAAGACTCTCTGTCTCTCCCATCATCGAAAGGACTTTTGCGAATACCACTTTGTTCTTGGACGGCTCTTTCATGACCTTTATTATTTCAGGCAGGGCCTTTTTGCCAAGAACCATGAGCCCGTTGAGCGCGTATTCCAGAAGCATATCATCCTGGCAGGCTTTTAGAAAATGAGGGATGCCTCTGATATCCGCACTCCAGGTCAGTGCAATGAACGCCGCTCTCCTGATCTCATCCCTGGGGGAACTTAACCAGTCTATCAGCTTATCAATAAAGCCGGAAAAAAGCGGCATCGGCGGCACAAACTGCTCCCTCTCGGCTATGCTGACAATAGCCTGAAGGGCCAGTTCCTTTGTTTCCTCAAGATCCAGAAGCGGCACCAGATATGCAATGGAACTCTGGTCCCCTGCCCT
>MHDW01000175.1:0-3596 GCA_001803645.1 Nitrospirae bacterium GWC2_42_7
TATAAACGGAACAAAGCAGTGGATAACAAACGGAGGCGAAGCCGAGATATATTCGATAATCGCTATTACCGACAGATCAAAAGGCCCCCGCGGGGCTTCAGCCTTTATTGTGGAAAAGGGAACGCCGGGGTTTACTTTCGGAAAGAAAGAGAACAAGATGGGAATAAGGGCCTCTGCCACAACCGAGCTTATTTTTGATAATTGCCGTATACCAAAGGAAAACATAATCGGAAAAGAGGGCATGGGGTTCATAGTTGCAATGAAAACTCTCGATAGTTCAAGGACAGGTGTTGGAGCACAGGGCCTTGGAGTTGCTCAGGGCGCATTTGAAGAGGCGGTAAAGTTCGCAAAACAGAGGATACAATTTGGCCATCCTGTAATAACTTTTCAGGCTGTTCAGCACATGCTGGCTGATATGGCGACTTCAATAGAGGCTGCGAGGGCGCTGATATATTCTGTTGCCAGGCTTGTCGACAGTGGATCAAAAGATGTTTCCAAGGAATCAGCAATGGCAAAGCTGTTTGCAACAGACATGGCGATGAAGGTGACCACAGATGCAGTGCAGGTCATGGGCGGCTCAGGCTATATGAAGGAATACCCTGTTGAAAAGATGATGAGGGATGCAAAGATCCTCCAGATATATGAGGGCACTAACCAGATACAAAGGAATGTAATAGGACAGGCCCTTATAAAAGAATTTACCAAGAGAAATAATAAAGAATAATTTTCTTTGCATTGTCATTGTCCCGAAGGCTTTCGGGACCTGCTATCCTTCATTGATAAGAAAGATACCCGACAAACGGGAATGATATAACTAATAACAGAGATGCAGTTACTTTGTGGCAAGACCACAAAGAATTAAAAAAATAAAGAGAGACGAGGCTGATGAGAGTAATTGTTTGCGTAAAACAGGTGCCGGATACTGCTGAAGTAAGGATAAACCCTGAAACCAACACACTTATGCGCGATGGAGTTCCGAGCATAATCAATCCATATGACATGCATGCTATTGAGGCAGGGCTTTATATCAGGGAAAAGGCAGGAGGCAAAGTGACAGTTGTGACAATGGGACCGCCTCAGGCTGAAACAGCACTTAGAGAGGCGATATCCATGGGTGCGGATGATGCTGTTCTTCTTACTGACAGGGCCTTTGCAGGCTCGGATACATGGGCCACAGCATATACACTTGCTAAGGCAGTAGAACATCTCGGAGCTGATGTAATATTATGCGGAAAGCAGGCTATTGACGGAGATACTGCACAGGTCGGGCCTGAGATGGCAGAGTTCCTTGATATCCCTCATATCGCATATGTAAGGAAGATAGAGGAAATAGAAGACAACAGGATAGTCGTGCAGAGACTGATGGACGACGGATATGATGTTATAGAATCTTCCCTTCCGGTGCTTCTTACGGTTGTAAAGGAACTGAATGTTCCGAGGATGCCTTCTTTAAAGGGAAAGATGGCAGCAAAAAAAGCCGAAATAAAAAAGATGACAGCAGCTGATATAGGCGCAACTGAAGAGAACCTCGGGCTTAAGGGTTCTCCTACGCAGGTAAAAAATATATTTGCGCCAGAGGTAAAGAAAGACAGGAAAATGCTGGAAGGGCTGAATGAAGAAAAGGTCATGGCCCTTATTAATGAGCTTCAGGTGATGAAATGTTTGTAAAAATTGATAAAGATAAATGTTCAGGCTGCGAAACATGCATTGGGTCGTGCCCCTATGATGCGATAGTAATTAAGGGCGAAAAGGCTGAGATCAATGAATTGTGCCAGCTTTGCAAGGCCTGCCTGAGCGTATGTCCTGAAGGCGCGATATCAGAAGTAGAAGAGGCATCGGACATAAAAGAAAAGTCAGAGGGCAAAGGTGTTTGGATATTTGCAGAACAGAGGGACGGCAAGATATCAGGCGTTGCTTTCGAACTACTCGGCGCAGGCAGAAGGCTTGCCGATAAACTGGGAGCAGAGCTTGCAGCCGTTCTTTTTGGTGCAACCGGATCAGATGCGAATGAACTTATAAGATGGGGCGCTGACAAGGTATATCATTGCACGGATGAAATAGTAAATACATTTAATGATGAGCCTTACTCCAAACTACTCGCAGAGCTGATAAAGCAGTATAAACCTGAAATAGTCCTTGCTGGTGCAACGCCTATCGGGAGGTCTTTTATCCCGAGAGTTGCGGCGAGTTTAAAAACAGGCCTTACAGCTGACTGCACTTCTTTGGATATTGACGATGAGTCAAAAAATCTTCTTCAGATACGGCCTGCCTTTGGCGGTAATATAATGGCAACTATACTCTGCCCTAATACAAGGCCCCAGATGGCGACTGTAAGGCCGCGTGTCATGAAAAGAGGAGAATATAACGAGACTGCAAAAGGCGCAATAATTAATGTAAGCGCAGGTGATATCAAGTCGAGGACAAAAGTTCTCCAGACGGTTAAAGAAGTTGCAGAAAACGCAGTAAATCTTCAGGAAGCAAGCATAATAGTTTCAGGCGGAAGGGGATTGGGCGGAGAAAAAGGCTTTGAATTATTATATGAGCTTGCAGAGGCGATCGGTGGCACGGTCGGAGCTTCAAGGGCTGCTGTTGATGAAGGCTGGATACCGTACAGGCATCAGGTCGGACAGACAGGCAAGACAGTAGGCCCAAAGTTGTACATAGCTTGCGGTATTTCAGGCGCTGTTCAGCATCTTGTTGGAATGCAGTCTTCGGACATAATTGTTGCTATAAACAAAAATCCGGATGCGCCTATTTTTAATGTGGCCAATTTTGGGATAGTAGGGGACCTTAATGAGATAATCCCAATGCTTATAAAAAAGATCAAAGAGGTCAAAGGACTGTGAAGATAGCGTTTGTATTTCCAGGGCAAGGCTCTCAGCATCTCGGCATGGGGAAGGAATTATGGGAGAATTTTGCCGAGGCTAAAGCTGTATATGAAGAAGCTTCTGAAGCCCTTGGTTACGATGTAAAACAATTAAGTTTTAGCGGCCCGCAGGAAGAACTCAATAAAACCTTCAGGACCCAGCCTTGTATTCTTACAGCGAGCATCGCAGCATTCAGGGTTCTTTCCTCAAAGGGGGTCAAGCCTTATGTTGTTGCAGGCCACAGCCTTGGAGAGTATTCTGCAATCGTGGCTGCTGGCGTTCTTCCTTTTAATAAAGCAGTTGAGTTGACAGAAAAAAGAGGGACTTATATGCAGGAGACAGTGCCTGCAGGAGAAGGGCTTATGGCTGCCATCCTCGGCCTGAACAGATATAAGGTTGATGATATCTGCCTTTCTGTCGAATCAGGTTATGTGGTTTCTGCGAATTACAATTCTCCGGGACAGGTCGTTATAGCAGGCGAAAAAAAGGCTGTTGAAGATGCGATGAAACTCGCAAAAGATGCCGGAGCAAAAAGGGTCATCCCTCTTGCTGTCAGCGCACCATCGCACTGTACACTGATGCTGGAGGCGTCGAACAGGCTTGCTGAACTGCTGAAGACAATTGATTTCCAGGACCCTGAAATGCCTGTTGTGAACAATGCTGATGCAATGATCCTAACAAATGCAGAAAAGATAAAGACCTCGCTGATAAAAAAATTGAACAGCCCGC
>MHDW01000175.1:3661-11355 GCA_001803645.1 Nitrospirae bacterium GWC2_42_7
TATTCAATGTTGAAGACGTCGAAAGCCTGAATAAAACCCTCGAAGCACTAAGTCATTAAGAAAAAATATACTACTTTACCAGCTTCCTCCTCCGCCTCCTCCAAAACCACCGCCTGAGGAACCCCCGCCTCCGGAGCCTCCACCGCTTACACCGCTGCTTCTTGGAGCTGAGTACATTGCAGATGAAAGGCTTGACATAGCAGAGTTTACAGATTGGGTGAAACCAACAGGATTGAATGTTCTGATGCCCATCGGAGAAACATACCATTCAGGGGGCTGCTGATAAATGCCCTCGAATGCCTTTGCCCATTTATCGGCAACATTCAGAGCAAGGGCATAAGGGAAATATTTAGAGAAGAGATTTTCGTCTTTCATCCTTTCCAAACGGTCTTTTTCAGCGCGGTTAAGGAATTCCTGAAAACCGAGCACCTCCATATATACGGATGAGCCCGCCCTTGTCTTTGCAGGCATGTATTTAGCAAAGGCGAGGATCGGCAATCCTGCAAGAACGCCGGCAATTAAAGACCTTGCAACTCCTATGTTATCGCCCAAGGCTGACACAAGAAGAAAAGCTGATATTATTGATACTGCCAGCCCTGCAATAGAATAGATATTCCTGATATTCTCCGGATTTGAGGCGAATAGATTTTTAGCGGAGAGGTCGCCATAAAGGGTCTTTTTAAGGGAAGGAAGGTGAACATAAAAACTATTCTTCAGGTCAGATACCATTCTGCCGGGAAGAGAACCTACTAAATGTTCAAACAATTTTTTTTCAAATGATGTCATGGATACATCAGGGTCCTTGATCTTTTTTATGTAATAATCTTTTGAATCAAATATAATGCCTTCTTTCTTTGTCTCCTCGATCTGTATATATCCTTTAACAGCAAGCCCTACAATTGAAGCAGTAATGTCCTTTTGATCGAGAGTCTCATCTATCATTGTGCCGACCTCGGCAGGAGACAATGGTTTTTTGTTATATTCAGGTGGACCGTACATTACTGTTACAGCTTCCCTGACCTTTGGATCACGTCCTATCGAACGCCATAGGTTGAACATTATAAGAAGGGAAAATACAGGTAAAATAAATACCCAGTTCTGCCTGAGATTTATAAGCCAGAGAAATCTTTGAAATGAAGAGGGTGGAGATACTATGCCTTTGTCCCATCCATATGCTATCGTGAATCCTTCGCCGGGTGCAAAAACACTTTTTGAGGAGAACTCAACAGAATTATCATAGGCTGTGTATTTACATTCTGCTTCTTTTGATCCAGGTCTGCCTGTATAGCAGGATGTCCAGCGTTCTTTGGTTTTATCACCTGCAAGGCTAACAGTAGCTGATGCTTTTTTAATTTCTGCCTGCCATTCATTGCCTGTAACATTCCAGTAAAGCTCATCATGATCATCAAAGAACAGTATCGCATTTTCGACCTTGTAGAATATCTCATAGGTTTGTGACCCTGAAACATATTTATCTGCGTCTCCGATCCTTATTTTGATCAGGTTCCCTTCATATGAGATCTTTGAAGAGAGCTTACTGCCAGCACTGTCCGTAACAGAGATGACCTTTAAAGGTGTTTTGATAGTGCCGTCGAAGCTGTCTTTGTAAATGTAAGGGATTTCCCTGTAGATCCCGTGCCTAGGCCTGTGAAATTCTACCGAGATAGTCTCTTTGACTGTAAAGGATGAGTCTTTATTTATGGCAATGTTGACAGCGAAATCGTTTATAGTGAAATCCTGCGCAGAGGCATGAGATGATAATAAAATAATTGAGGTAAAAATTAAAAAAAAGATATTAATTTTATCTTTCAACTGAAATATCCTTTCTTGCTCTTATATTCCGGCATGCCAGCCGCTCTCTAGTCAGGTCCGGAATCTTTATGAGCCGGAGCTTACAAAGGGGCATGAAAATGACACCCTCCCTTAATCCCTCCCCTCAAGGGAGGGAAAATCTTTTACCCTCGCCCCTTGGGGGAGAGGGTTGGGTGAGGGGTATTTTCTAGACAATGACAAATTAACAGACCATTTATTAAAAACTCACTTTTACAGGTTTTCTTTCGGTTTCCGGTTCTCCGAGTTCAAAGAATTCATCTTTTTCGAATTTGAACTGGCCTGCCACGATGTTTGATGGGAATGTTTCGGTTGTAATATTGTAATCGCGCACAACTGCATTATAATACCGTCTTGCTGACTCGATATCGTTCTCCAGGTTGGTAAGTTCGTTCTGAAGAGACTGGAAGTTTGTATTTGCTTTTAGTTCAGGATAGGCCTCTGCAACAGCAAAAAGGCTTTTCAGGGTATCTGTGAACATGTTCTCTGCCTTTCCTTTGGCCCCGGGAGTTGAAGCATTCATTGCCATTGATCTGGCCTGAGTTACTTTCTCAAAGACGTTTCTTTCATGGGTTGCATACCCTTTTACGGTCTCAACAAGATTAGGAACAAGGTCATATCTTTTTTTGAGCTGTACATCTATGTCAGACCATGAGGATTTCACAGTTGTTCTCAGACGAACGAGTCTGTTGTAAATTGTGATACCGAAGAAGAGAACAACAAAGATGAGTCCAAGAAACAGGACCATGATAATAGTTGTTATCGCAAGCATATTGCCTCCCTTGAATTTGATTATAAAAATATAACAGAACTGACTAAATGTTACAAACAAAAAATATCGGGTTTAATAACTTTTCAGTGAAGCTTGGAAGAATCATAACCCCTCCTCACCCCTGCCTACCGGCAGGCAGGTCCCCTTATCTTAAGGGGAGGAATATGAACCCCCCTCTTAAGATAAGAGGGAAGGGGGAGTTATGTTCCCCAGTCCAATGATGCTTTGCTTGAATTTGACAACCTTTCCGGACATTGGTAGCATAAACAGATAAAGCTATATGAATAAAATAAGTTTTTGCAGGAGATATTTTTGATGCCGGTTATTCTCTTTCTTCTGTCAATCGGACTGCAGCTAACTGCAGCTGTGGTTTCACTTATGCTGGTCCGTACAACCGGCAGAAAACTTGCCTGGGTTTTGATCTCTTTCGCACTATTGCTGATGGCGTGGCGCCGGATCGTATCTTTTATTTCTTTGTTTAATTCCGGCAAGGCGATGACCTTTGAATTTCCTGAATATATCGCTTTGATTATTTCCATTCTCATGCTGATGGGAGTCCTTCGCATCGGCGCTTATTTTCGTTCGATCCGTATAGCAGAAGTAGAACGCAAGCTGGCGAGGGAGAAACTCAGAGAATCAGAAGAAAAGTTCAAAAGCGTATTTGATAATGCTATCGACGGAATTCTTATTGCAGATGTTGAGACTAATGAATTTATATTGGGCAACAAGATGATCTCCAGAATGCTTGGTTATGATGAGCAGGAGATCAAGAAACTTGGTGTTCGGGACATACATCCAGAGAAAGACTTGCCTTATGTAATCGAGCAGTTCGAAAAACAGGTCAGGAAGGAGATCCTGACGGCAAAAGATATCCCGGTCAAAAGAAAAGATGAAAGCGTCTTTTATGCTGATATAAACTCAGCTCCCATGAAGTTAGGAAGTAAGACTTATCTCCTTGGCATGTTCAGAGATATGACCGAACGCAGGCAGACAGAGATATATATCCGTGATCTTTTATTTCGTCAGGATGCCATTTTATCTGCAGTTCCTGACATTATTATGGAAGTGGACAATCAAAAGGTCTACACCTGGGCGAATAAGGCAGGCTACGAGTTTTTTGGCGAAGATGTGATAGGCAAGGAGGCTGCTTTTTACTTTGAAGGTGAGCAGGATACATATGCATTGGTTGAACCTCTTTTTAAAGGGACTGAAGAGATCTTTTATGTTGAGAGCTGGCAGAGGCGCAAGGACGGAGAAAAACGCCTGCTTGCCTGGTGGTGCCGTGTGCTCAAGGATGAAAGTGGAAATGTAAAAGGTGCATTGTCTACCGGACGAGACATTACAGAGACCAGGAAGCTCGAAGAACAGCTTCTACAGTCAAGGAAGTTGGAGTCCATAGGCACCCTTGCCGGAGGCGTGGCACATGATTTCAATAATATTCTGCAGGCGATCATCGGGTATGGGAATATCGCACTTGTGAATATGGAAAAGGACGACCCAGAGAGGCTGAACATCGAATATATTCTTCAAGCAGCGGACAGAGCAGCCCATCTTACGAAAGAACTTCTTTTGTTCAGCAGAAAGCAGATCACAGATAAAAAACCTCTTGATCTTAATGAAATAGTCAGAAAAAATGAGAAGTTCCTGCGGAGGGTCATAGGAGAGGACATTGAGTTTAAAACAGCATTGTCTGAGAAGACCATCCCTGTATTTGTAGACAGCCACCAGATCGAGCAGGTACTGATGAACCTTGCTGCTAATGCCAGGGACGCTATGATCGAGGGAGGAGCTTTTACTATTACAACAGAACAGGTCACACTTAATGAAGATTTTACATCAGCTCATGGTTTTGGCAAGCCGGGCTCTTATGCAATGATAACTGTGTCAGACACAGGATCAGGCATAGATGAAATCACACAGAAGAGTATATTCGAGCCGTTCTTCACCTCAAAAGAGGTCGGTAAAGGAACTGGACTTGGTCTTTCTGTGGTCTACGGCATTGTAAAACAGCATGACGGGTTCATAAATGTATACAGCGAACCCGGTAAAGGAACTACATTCAGAATATATCTTCCAATAATCTCATCAGAATTAAAAGCAGAGATGACTGCAAATCAGGAAGAAAAGCCTGGAAGGGGAACGGAAGCAGTCCTTGTTGCAGAGGACGACGAATCCCTGAGAAAACTTTCCAGAACTGTATTGGCACAGTATGGCTACACAGTCATAGAAGCTGTTGATGGTGAAGATGCTGTAAAAAAATTCATGGAAAACAAAGACTCAATCCGGATACTCCTGTTCGATCTCATCATGCCAAATATGAATGGCAAAGAAGCATACGACGAGATACAGAAGATAAAACCTGATATGAAGGTCATCTTTATGAGCGGATACGCACCGGACATTGTCAAGAAGAAGGTGTCGCTCGAAAACGGCAGCTATATTCTCTATAAGCCTGTCTCTCCATTTGAGCTTTTGAGGAAGATAAGAAGCGTTTTGGATAATTAGAACTAAGAATGGGAAGTAAGAAGCAAAAGGGCCTGCCCATACAACAGTTTTTGTCATCTTAATCTAATACTTGTAGTGTATAAAAGCAGAGAAATATCCCTTCCTATTTGAAGAACAGTCCCTGATCTGCATTTTTATAAATAATAAATAAAATAAATTGACATCCACTATATACTCTGATATCGTTTAATAAAAAGGGCATATTGAACAATATTAATTGCATATGTTCAGAACAATTTGGAATATTCCTGACATTCCATGAAAAGGCCGCTATTCATCAAGACTCTAACCGTTATATATATAAGAAATGGAGGTAAATTATGAAAAGTCCCGGCGATGATTTTACTGAGGACATAGCGCTGTTACAGAAGCTGAAGGACAGAGGTTTATCGCGAAGAGATTTCATGAAATTCTGCGCAGCTATGGCAGCTACACTCGCATTGCCTGCTTCTTTTGCTGGCAAAATAGCTGAAGCAGTTGAGAAGGCAAAGAGGCCCTCTCTTGTATGGCTGGAATTTCAGGACTGCGCAGGAAATACTGAGGCGCTTTTAAGGGCCACAAAACCAACAATCACTGAGCTTGTCCTTGATATTCTGTCAATAGACTATCATGAGACCATTATGGCTCCTGCCGGCCATCAGGCTGAAAAATCGCTTGAAGATGTAGTAAATAATCAGAAGGGAAAATATATTGCTGTTGTTGAGGGTTCGATACCTATGGCTGACAATGGGGTCTATTGCTGTATTGGAGGGAAGAGCGCTATCGAGATAGCCAGGAAAGTATGCGGCAATGCTATGGCAACTATAGCGGTCGGAACATGCGCAGCATTTGGAGGACTACCTGCTGCAAAACCTAACCCTACAGGAGCTGTAAGCGTTAAAGAAGCTGTGCCGGGAATTACATTACTGAACCTTCCGGGATGCCCTGCTAATGTTGAGAACATAACTGCCACGATAGTGCATTTTCTGACATTCGGGAAATTGCCTGCAACTGACGAACTCGGAAGACCGTATTTTGCACACGGCAAAAGAATACACGATAATTGTGAAAGAAGGGCGCACTTTGATGCAGGCCAATTTGTGCGCGCATGGGGAGACGAAGGCCATAGAAAAGGCTGGTGCCTTTATGAGATGGGATGCAAAGGCCCGGAAGCATTCTACAACTGCCCTACTGTAAAGTATAACGCCGGTACGAGCTGGCCTGTTCAGGCCGGACATGGATGTATAGCATGCGCAGTCCCGAATTTCTGGGACACGATGACACCGTTTTACAAAAGACTGCCGAATGTACCCGGTTTTGGGGTCGAAAATACTGCTGACAAGATCGGAGCAGGAGTTGCCGGTGTTGTGGCTGCCGGAATAGCTGCCCATAGAATAGCCCGCGCTGTAAAAGGAAAAGATGAGAGTAAAGATAAATAAAATTTAAGTGAAAGGGGAATGATCACATGGCAAAAATAGTGGTAGATCCTGTAACGAGAATAGAAGGACATTTGAGGATCGAGGCTCAGGTAGAAGGCGGAAAAGTTGTTGATGCCTGGTCTTCGAGTACAATGTTCAGGGGCCTGGAGATAATATTAAAGGGCCGTGATCCCAGAGACGCCTGGGCTTTTGTCCAGCGAATATGAGGCGTCTGAACAACGGTTCACGCCACCAGCTCCGTGAGAGCTGTAGAGAATGCACTCGGAATTACAATACCTGATAACGCAAGAATAATCAGAAACCTGATAACAGGCATACAGTATGTTCAGGACCATGTGATACATTTTTATCACCTTCATGCCCTTGACTGGGTTGATATTGTCAGCGCCCTGAAAGCAGACCCTGTAAAGACATCAAGCCTTGCCCAGTCTATTTCAGACTGGCCGAAATCGAGTTCAACTTATTTCAAAGGCATACAGACAAAGCTGAAGACCTTTGTTGAAACAGGACAGCTTGGGCTTTTTGCAAACGCATATTGGGGACATTCTGCCTATAAACTTCCGCCAGAAGCAAACCTTATGGCTGCTGCTCATTATCTTGAAGCGCTTGACTGGCAGAGGGATGTTATAAAGATTCAGGCGCTTCTTGGAGCCAAAAATCCACATGCTCAGACCTACCTTGTCGGAGGCATGTCAATTCCGATAGACCCGGACAGTCAGAATGCCTTGAATGCCGGAAGCATTGCATTCATATCAGATCTCTCAAAAAAGGCCCTTGATTTTGTTGAAAAGGTCTATATACCCGACCTTCTTGCAGTAGCTTCTTTTTATAAGGAATGGGCAGGCTATGGCGAAGGAGTCGGCAATTTCCTTGCATACGGGGTTTTTGACAATGACACAGAGAGCAACACTTCAAACCTCTGGCTTCCAAGAGGAATAATAAAAGGGAAAGACCTGAGCACAGTACATCCTGTTGACCATATGAAGATCAACGAATATGTAACGCACTCATGGTATGAATACAGCGATGGTAATGATAAGGCAAGACACCCCTGGGATGGTGAGACGAATATTAAGTATACAGGACCTCAGCCGCCATATGAATTTCTCGAAACAGAAAAAAAATACACCTGGTTGAAGGCGCCTCGTTATGAGGATATGCCGATGGAG
>MHDW01000175.1:11406-17858 GCA_001803645.1 Nitrospirae bacterium GWC2_42_7
GTACAGGAAGTGGTGAATTATGTGCTTAAGAGTTTGGGTGTTGGCCCGGCAGCATTATTTTCCACTCTCGGCAGAGTTGCTGCCAGAGGGGTTGAGACACTTGTTACTGCTGAAATGCTTCCTGTATGGCTGAACGAACTTACAGCTAATATGAGAAAAGGTGATCTGAAGATACACGAAGGCTCTATGTGGGAACCATCGAAATGGCCGAAGGAGGCTAAAGGATATGGAATGCATGAGGCACCGAGAGGAGCTCTCGGCCACTGGATCAGGATCAAAGACCAGAAAATAGAGAATTACCAGTGCGTTGTGCCGAGTACATGGAATGGTTCGCCGAGGGATTCATCAGGCCGGAGAGGGCCTTACGAGGCTGCCTTGATAGGAACACCTGTGGCAGATTTAGAAAAACCTGTGGAGATACTCAGGACAGTCCATTCTTTTGACCCGTGCATGGCATGCGCAGTCCATCTGCTTGATGCTGAAGGCAAGTTGGTGACAAGGGTCAGGGTAGTGTAACAGGAGGAAAAACCATGAAAAAAAGGATATATGTCTGGGAAATACCGATCAGGGTCATTCACTGGGTAAATTTTACCTGCATCCTTGTCCTGTCCATTACAGGCCTGTATATTGCCTATCCTTTCATAAAGTCAGACCCCGGCAATCAGTTTGTGATGGGTTGGTTTCGGTTCATCCATTTTGTGTTTGCGTATTTATTTGTTTTTACATTTGTTGTGCGTATCTACTGGTGGTTTGCCGGAAATGAATATGCAGGCTGGAGGTCATATTTCCCTTTTGGAAAGGACCAGAGAAAAAGGCTGGTTGAACAGATACTTTTTTATACGCTGATAAGCAAAAGGCCTCCTGATGTGATCGGACATGCCCCTCTTGCAGGCCTGACATATCTGACTTTATTTGCGATAAATGTTTTCTCTATACTGACAGGTTTTGCCCTTTACTCTATTTATTATCCGGGCGGGATAATGTATTCAGCTTTCGGATGGATGTTCTCTCTCATTGCATTGCCGTATATGAGACTCTTCCATCATCTGGTAATCTGGCTGATGCTCTACTTCTTAATGCTGCATGTTTATATTATTCTCTTTAATAATGCTGTTGAGAAGAACGGCATTCTCAAAAGCATTTTCACCGGTTATCTGAATGTTGATACTAAAGAAATAGAGTGAAGACACTAATTCTGGGAGTCGGAAATATTCTCCAGAAAGATGAAGGGATCGGAGTTCGGGCTGTTGAGATCCTTCAGGAGCGATTCGAGATAAGGGATGATATCAGGATCTTAGATGGCGGTACAATGGGGCTGGATCTGCTTCCGTTCATCGAGGGATATGACAATTTACTGATCATAGATGCCGTAAAAACAGGAGGGGAGCCTGGTACTATCGTCAGGATCGAAGGAGATGATGTGCCCAGGTTCCTGAGTACGAAGCTTTCAGTACACCAGATAGGGTTGCCGGACATGTTATCAGCCGCTACAATGATGGGAATTATGCCGGAAAAGACATGCCTGATAGGAATACAACCGGAAACGATCGAAAGCGGAATAGAGCTTTCCGGATCTGTAGAAAAAAGAATGGAAGACATAATTAATGCTGTTCTTGAAAAGCTTGAACAATGGGGTATCAGTTCAGAATTAAAAAAAGTTTTCTAGCCCACTGAATTCATGAATTTCTCCGGAAGTATTTGAGAAATACAAAACTGGCTTATGAATAATATGGGCTAGTCGGTTATTTCCCCTTCTTTTTCTTCCAGTCAGCTAAATGATGACAATACTCGCAGCTTGCACCAAACACACCCTTATGCGGGTCTTTGTGGCAGTCTCCGCATAATTTGAATTTGGCGACTTTGAATGAGGCTTCACCCGGCGCAGCATTCGGATTCTTTTTATGGCAGTCGCCGCATTTTACTTTTTCATGCTTGCCTTCAAGCTTGTACTTTGAATCACGGTTGTGATCGAACTTAACATCTTTGCCTTTCCAGCTCGCATAGTTATGGCATTGTAAACAGTTTGACTCCAGTTCACTGCCGTGCGGGTCTTTATGGCAGTCAGTGCAGAGTTTAAATTTAAGACCGCGCAGAATCGCTGTGCCAAGCGCAGCATTGGCAGGCCTCGGCTTATGACAGTCAACACACTTGATTTTGTCGTGTTTGCCTTCAAGCTTATATTTCGAGTCCTTATTGTGATCGAACTTAACATCTTTGTCTTTCCAGCTTGCATAGTTATGGCATTGTTCGCACTTTGACCCCAGTTCATTGTTATGGGGGTCTTTATGGCAGTCAGTACAGAGCTTGAATTTCATATTTCTGAACTGGGCAGTCCCAAGCGCAGCATTGGCAGGCCTTGGTTTATGACAGTCAACACACTTGATTTTATCGTGTTTGCCTTCAAGTCTATATTTAGAATCTCTGTTGTGGTCGAACTTCAGATCCTTTCCTTTCCAGCTTGAATAGTTATGGCATGATTCACATTTCGACCCAAGATCATTATTATGCGGATCCTTATGACAACTTGTGCATAGGTCATATTTAAAGCCTTTAAAGACAGCTGTGCTCATGTCGGTGCTTCCCTGTTTTGTAGGCTTATGGCAGTCAACGCACTTTATAGATGCATGTTTGCCCTCGAGTCTGTATTTCGAATCTTTATTGTGATCGAACTTCAGGTCTTTGCCTTTCCATCCAACTGCAGAATGGCATGTCTCGCATTTTGAGCCAAGACCGTTATTATGCGGGTCTTTGTGGCAGTCTGTGCATAGTTCAAATTTCATGCCCACGTATAAACCTTCAGGAGCTCCCTTTGGTCTTCCCTTATGGCACTTTTCGCATTCTTTTATTTCAGCATGCTTGCCTTCGAGTTTAAACAGGGCTTCATTGTGGTTAAATTCTTCTTTCTCGAACTTTATTATTTTGCCGAGGGCTTCTGCCGGATGTTCCCTGTGGCATTTAATACATTTTCCTTTACTGTTGCCATGATAACCTAATTTCTCTTCTCTTCTTTTCTTGACGAGTTTATGGCACTCCATACATTTTTCATCTTTTAGTTCACCCGTGTATTCATGGCATGCTGTGCATTTGTTAAGTTCTTTCAGCTGATGTGCCCTTGAAAGCTGGCTGGGCCTTATTATGGAGTTGAATTCCTTGCCGAGGGTTGCGCCTTTTTTGAATACGCCAAAACCAACTATGCCGAGGACGACAGTCATCAGAAGTATCACTACCTCAGCGCTCATGAACATACTGCTTTCGAGTTTTTTCTCCTTGGGGTCTTCTTTCCTTTGTTGAGCGTAAACGCCTTCTACAACTTTCTCTCTCTTATACCCGAGGGTGAGTGAATGATGATGTGCAATATAAGATTTTGGAACCCATCCGTGGAATATTCCCCAGAGACCCACACGGGTCGACGGGTTGATGAAGGAAAGATACAGGTGTCCGCCTACAGTGGTGACTGCCATGAAGAAAAGGGCTGCATGAAGGTACCAGGCAAGAAGAATGGTGCCGAAGAACCACATTATTGCGCCGGTCACGGTAAAGGCTATGACATAAAAAAACACCAGCAGGCTGTTTACCTTCTGGCCTGTATTGAACTTCCCTGCAGGGGGAATTTCTACTTTATGGTCTATGATGGCTTTCACGGCGAGGAACATCCATTTGGCGTCATCATAACCTAATCCGAAGAACTCTCTGAGATTAGAAAGGTTTAATCTCGGCCCGATAAAGAAGAAAGTGATTCCCATAGCTATAGACCATATTGCTGCTACGGTCCGGTGGAAAAATCTCATTAGATTGAGGGTTTCTCCGCTTATATCCGAAAATCTTGCATATATCATGAGGCCGCCACTCAGGAGCAGGAGAAGAAACGGGATGGCATTGACCCAGTGAAGTATTATCTCTGAAGTCTGGAACCGTCTGAACAGATTAGGATTTGAATTTCTTTCCATTAAACCTCGTAAACCTCATTTGAATTCTATTATTTATAAAAAACAGTTAAATAATAACAAAATAGTGTTTTTAAATCAAAGAAATTAAAAATAATAAGAATATTCATTTTTTCTTCAAAATCAAATTATATGATAATATTAACTTAAGCATATGCTTGAGAATTCAAATTTGGAGGATTCTATGAAAAAGGTTTTAGCCGTGTTTGCAATGCTTCTGCTGATAGCAGGAATTGCATATGCAAAAAATTATGAGATCAGTAAAAAAGCAGGTGAATATGATGTTAAGGTTGAGATTGACAGGAATCCGCCTGTAGCTGGTGACAACAACATAGAGATCGAGATCAAAGACGTAACAGGCAAATATGTAACAGACGCAAAAGTAGTACTCGATTATTCCATGCCTGCAATGCCTGGCATGCCGGCAATGAACTACAAGACTGATGCTGTATTAAAGGGAAATGAGTACAAGGCTAATATGAGTTTGTCGATGTCAGGTTCATGGAACATTGCAGTTAAGATCTCAAAGGGCGGCAAAACCAGCACAATGAAATTTACTGTTGATGCGAAGTAAGAAAGAACAAAGAATGCAGGAAACAGGATACCATCCCCCTCAATTCCCCCTTAGTAAGGGAGAAATTAAGGGGAGGTATTTTTCGTCTCATGTTCTGCTTCTTGTTTTTTCACTATTCATTATTCACTATTCACTATTTACTTCTGTTGTTTCTGCCGATGACCTTAAGCTTCAGGACTTGATCGATGAAGCGCTTAAAAACAACCATGAAATAATCATGTCAGGCGCAAAGACAGCAGGGGCAGGGTTCCGGGTCCCTCAGGCTGGAAGCCTTCCTGACCCTATGCTGATGATAGGCTATCAGAACGACGGGACAAAGGATCTTTACACCTTCGGGCAGGACATGGCCATTGATTCAATGTGGATGTTTTCTGCGTCCCAGATGTTCCCATTTCCTGGCAAGCGCGCACTAAAAAGCGATATGGCCCGTAAGGATGCGGAAAGCCTTCATGCCAGCAATGAATCTCTGAGACTGAATACAATAGCCAGGGTCAAAGAGCTTTACTACAGCCTTTTTCTTGTTTATAAGGACATAGACCTGATAAAAGAAAAGGAACTTCTTTTTTTGAGGATAGAAGATGCTGCTATGGCGCGTTATTCATCCGGCATGGGAATGCAGCAGGAAGTGCTGATGGCTCAGGCTGAGAAGTATATGCTCCTTGAAAAACAGGAGATGCTGAAACAAAAGACAGAAGCGTTTGAATCGATGCTTAACCTGACTTTAGGCAGAGATGTCAATTCTCCATTGGGAAGACCTGTTGCGTCTCTCCGTACAGATTACCCTTATAGCTTGGGAGATTTAGTCACTGCTGCTAATGAGCGTTCACCTGTGATTAAGGCAAAAAACAAGATGGCAGAATCCGCCCGTTTTAAAGTAGCCATGGCTGAGAAGGAATACTATCCTGATTTTACCCTGAACGCAACTTACTATCTTAAGGCAAGGCAATTCCCCGACATGTGGAGTTTTACATCAACTATAAATATTCCTCTGTATTTCATGACAAAACAGCGTCCTGCTGTTCAGGAGGCAGAGGAACTGTTGTCTGAGGCTGAACATGATATCGAGGCTGTTCAATTAATGCTGGCTTCTTCGCTAAGGGACAATTATTCGATGGTCAAAACAGCAGAAAAACTTATGGATTTATACAAGAACGGTCTGATACCCAAGATCTATCAGGATTTTGATTCTGCTCTGTCAGGATATTCATCAGGGAAAACCGAGGCGATTACGGTTGTATCGAGGCTCAAAGCGCTTCTTGATTATGAGCTTTCTTACTGGACCCAGTTTGTTGAGAGGGAGAAGGCGATAGCGCGTATAGAGGCGCTTACAGGCGGAGAGATCAACAGTAAATCAGGGGAGTAAGGAGATTTATGAAAAAGAAAATAATTTATGCATCTATCATCCTTATAGCTGCCCTCGCAGCTTTTTTGATCTTTTCCGGGAAAGGCTTAATAAAAAGATCTTCACAAGAGAATGTTACCGAAACCCTTTCACCACAAACACAACCCGCAGCTGAACATCAGGGACATACTGAAGGACCTCAACAGCAGACTCAGCCACAGACGAATCTGGAGGAGCCAGAAAATGAAGAGGCCCCGACCATTGAGATCCCTGTGGATAAACATCAACTCATTGGACTGAAGACCGTGGAGGTCACAATACAGCCTCTTCAGAAGATTATCAGGACGGTTGGCAGGATTGAATACGATGAGAGGCGTCAGGCAACAATCAATACGAAATTTGAGGGATGGATCGAAAAGCTCCATTTGGACTATACAGGGAAGTATGTCAAAAAAGGTGCGCCGCTTGCTGAGATATTCAGCCCTGAGCTTATCGCGACCCAACAGGAACTGCTCAATACGCTCAAGTGGGCAGCGCGGGGAAAAGAGATGAAGAGCGAAACGATCGGGAGCATGCTCTCACGTGATGCTGA
>MHDW01000176.1:0-5656 GCA_001803645.1 Nitrospirae bacterium GWC2_42_7
GCAAGGTAAATATTCTCATCAAAGAAGGCGAGGGATTAACTGTTGAGTGTAAGGAGAGGTACACTTCCAAGATTGACCGTGATATCGTCGCTTTTACGAATTCAAAGGGCGGGCTGTTGCTTCTTGGGGTTGATGATAAAGGGAAGGTTGTCGGTGAGAAGCTGACCAACAAAATGAAAGCGGAAATAAATACTATTGCCCGAAATTGTGATCCATCAATTCACCTTAAGAATATCCGTCAAGTGGGGGAAATTGTTGTCATTGAGGTTCCGGAGGGAGATGAAAAGCCCTACAGTTCATCATCCGGTTATTTCAGGAGGCTGGACGCAGTAACACAGAAGATGACGCAAAGAGAGGTGCGGGCTATTTTTCGCGAGACTGAGGATATCTCCTTTGAGGATATCTTCCGCAGAGATTTAAGCCTTGATGATATATCACTCAAGAAAGTTAACTCATTTTTACGGGAAGCGAATATGTCTTATAAGGTCGGCAGGGCAAATCTTGCCTCCTTTCTCACAAGCCTGAGCATTTACAGGAAAGGCAAAATCAACAATGCGGGAGCGTTAATGTTTGCTTCTAAAGTTGGAAGATTTATCCCTCATGCTGAAAGTATTTTTGCGGCCTTTAAGGGAACAGGCAGAACTAATATTTATGACCGGAATGATGTAAAAGACGACCTTTTAATCCAGTTTAATGAAGCCGTTGCTTTCCTTAAAAAACATCTGAATGTAAGAAGTGAAATTCGTGAATTTAACCGGTTTGATATTTATGAGATACCGCTGGACGCCTTAAGGGAAGCAATTGTCAATGCGATAGTCCACAGGAATTATGCGATTAAAGGAACAAGTATTTATGTGAGAATTTTTGATGATCGCGTGGAGATAGAAAATCCAGGAGGACTGGTTGAAGGAATGGCTAAAAGGGATTTCGGTAAGTCTTCCGTAAGACGGAATCCGATCCTTGCTGATTTATTTCATCGCATGGATAAGGTTGAACGCATGGGCACAGGTATCAATCGCATGAGGACACTTATGATTGAAGCCGGCATGAAAGAACCTGTCTTTGAGATGGATTCATTCTTTAGGGCCATTTTCTATCGTGATCCTCGTTATTCTCTTAAAGCGGAGAAAGAAACTACCCAGAAACTACCCAGAAAATACCCAGAAGAATTAATTGGGAATCAATTGAACCTCTTGGCATTATTAGAAAAGGACGGCAGCCTTACAAGAGAGCAACTGGCTGAAAAGTTAAATATAAGCCCTGAAACGGTCAAGAAGAACCTTGCTAAGCTTAAACATAAAAAATTAATCAAACGCATTGGTCCTGACAAAGGCGGGCATTGGGAGATTGTGAATGGCTAAACTCCAAAAACTTGAACTTACATGGATAGGGAAGGATGAGCAGCCGAATGTTGAAATATGAATATTGCAAAAGGATTCTAAACAATGGGCAAAATAGTTAAAAAACAATCACACAAAAAGTTATATGAGAATATAAAGGCTCTCCTGCATGAGGCGAGAAGCGCCATTGCCAGAAATATCAATACTGCTATGGTGCTAACCTATTTTGAAATAGGCAGGATGATCGTAGTAGATGAACAGCAGGGGAAAAAGCGGGCGGGCTATGCAGAGGAAACGCTGAAAAACCTGAGTCTTGATCTGACAAAAGAATTCGGCAAGGGATTTTCTGAGAGAAACCTGAGGGCATTCAGACAATTTTATCTAACTTACAACACAAGGGCAATTTGGCAATCATCGATTGCCAAATCTAAAACAAATGTTTTACAGGCATCAAATGACAAAATGCCGTTTAGGCTGAGCTGGACGCATTATCTCTTATTGATGCGTATAGCCAATGAAGAGGAGAGAAGATTTTATGAAATTGAAGCTGCCGCTCAGAACTGGTCCATTCGGGAGTTGGAACGGCAATTCAATTCTTCACTGTACGAGCGGCTGGTATTAAGCCGGGATAAAAAGAAGGTTAATGATCTCAGTAAAAAAGGGCATATTTTGACAACACCGCAGGATGCCGTCAAAGAGCCGTATGTTCTGGAATTTCTCGGACTGAAAGAAGAATCGTCGTATTCAGAAACAGACCTTGAAACTGCAATAATTAATAAAATAGAGCATTTCATGCTTGAACTCGGGAAAGGCTTTCTTTTCGCAGGCAGGCAACAGCGTTTCACTTTTGATGAAGAGCATTTCTTTGTTGACCTTGTGTTTTACAATCGGCTGCTAAGGTGTTTTGTTCTCATAGACTTGAAAATAGGTAAATTGAAGCATCAGGATATAGGGCAGATGCAGATGTATGTGAACTACTATGATCGCATGATGAAAAGCCCCGATGAAAACAGCACCATCGGGATAATTTTATGCAAAGAGGCCAGGAAAGCGGTTGTTGAATTCACTTTGCCGAAGGACAATGAGCAGATATTTGCCCGAAAATACCAGTTGTACCTGCCGAGCAAGGAAGAATTGAAAAAGCAGTTGGAAGGATAACTTAATTGATCAAAAAACAAAAACTTGAACTCACATGGATAGGGAAGGATGAGCAGCCGAGGCTGGAGCCGAGGATATTGATTGAAGACCCGGAGAGGTCTTACGGTGTCTTAAAGCATCAAACCACCCCTAACCCCTCCTTAACCAAGGAGGGGAGTTTTGGAAAAACACACAGTCTAAACAGCTCCCCGCCTATTTTAGGAGGGGATAAAGGGGTGGTAAGTTTTTCAGACAACATGCTTATCCACGGCGACAACCTTCTTGCGCTTAAGGCGCTTGAGCAGGAATTTGCAGGGACAATAAAGTGTGCAGCTATAGACCCGCCATATAATACCGGAAATGCCTTTGAGCATTATGATGACGGAGTGGAGCATTCATTATGGCTGAGCTTGATGAAGCCGAGGATTGAGATATTACATAGGCTGTTACGCGAAGATGGAACACTCTGGATATGTATTGATGACGATGAAAGCCATTATTTAAAGGTATTGTGTGATGAGGTTTTTGGAAGAAAGAATTTTGTTGCAAATGTGATATGGCAAAAAAAGTTTTCCCCACAAAATGACGCCAAATGGTTGAGCGATATGCACGATCATGTTTTATTGTATGCAAAAAACAAAAGTCTTTGGCATCCTAATAAGCTTATTGTGAATGATGAAAATAAGAAAAAAAGACTGATTGATGATGGAGACTCAAGGGGTGCATGGATTTCTGTTGATTATACATGCAACAAAAATAAAAACGAGCGGCCAAATCTTTATTACCCAATAATAAACTCGAACACGGGAGAAGAAAATTGGCCGAAAGAAACGGCTGTCTGGCGATTTTCTCAAGAGAGACATCTGGAAAACGATAAAAATAACCTTGTCTATTGGGGAAAGGAAGGGCAGAATAGAGTTCCTCGATTCAAGAATTTCATGGCTCAAAATATCGATGTGCAAGTCCCTTCCACGATATGGTTCCATCAAGATGTTGGAAACACCCAAGAGGCGCGCAAGGAATCCCTCAATTTTGATTACTCCGATCCATTTGCAACACCAAAACCCGAGCGTCTGATAAAACGCATATTCGAGATCGCCACTAATCCTGGCGACCTAGTCCTGGATACTTTCGGAGGTTCAGGCACTACCGGAGCAGTTGCTCACAAGATGGGAAGAAAATGGATTATGGTTGAGCTTGGTGAACATGCACATACCCACTGTCTGCCGCGATTAAAAAAGGTTGTTGACGGCACAGATCAGGGCGGAATCTCAAAGGCTATGGGTTGGCAGGGCGGAGGCGGATTCAAATACTACAACCTTGCTTCGAGTTTGCTTAAAGAAGACAAATATGGCAACTGGATTATTGACGAGAGGTACAACCCCGACATGCTTGCTGCTGCTATGGCAAAACATGAGGGTTTTAAATACAGTCCGGATGAGACTGTTTACTGGAAGCAGGGCAAGTCAACTGAGAAGGATTATATCTTCACTACCACAAATTTTATCACCGTCGAATTTCTGGATAAGATACATGAAGAGATGCAGGCAGATGAGAGCCTCTTAATCTGCTGTAAATCTTTTTCAAAGCCATGTGGCAATCGCTATCCTAATATCACAGTCAGAAAAATACCGAATATGCTTCTCGGTCGATGTGAATTTGGCAAAGAGGATTACAGCCTGAATATAATAAACATGCCGGTTGATGAAAATGAGGAGAATCAAACCCCTGACGCTTCCGTAACCAGGGGCTTACCAACCACCCCTAACCCCTCCTTAACCAAGGAGGGGAGTAACGGCAGAGCTGCTAAAAACAAAAAAGCTCCCCGCCTATTTTAGGAGGGGATGAAGGGGTGGTAATTGGAAAAATGAGAGAAAGCATTCACAACATAAACGCCTTAAGAGATAATAGAAAGAAGCTCAGAAACAGTCTTACACCTGCTGAAGCTATGTTGTGGACTCTTTTAAAAAATAGTCAGTTACAGAACAGAAAATTCAGAAGGCAACACAGCGTTGGGCCATATGTTCTTGATTTCTATTGTCCTGCTGAAAATTTGTGTATCGAGTTAGATGGAGAAGGTCATTTTAATGACGCGGGTTTTGAATATGATACGGCAAGAACGGAATATTTGAACAGCCTCAATATTCGGGTATTACGGTTTGAAAATAAGGATGTATTTGAAAATTCAGAAGGAGTTTTGGAGGAAATACAAAGGAATTTTATTTTAAATCAAACCACCCCTGACCCCTCCTTAACCAAGGAGGGGAGTTAAAACCTATGGATAGAATAGCAATCAATATCAAGAACAGATTGAGCCTGCGGCCTCCGCAGACAGAGAGCCTGAATATCCTTGCAGAACTGGCTGATAAACTGACTCTTAATAAAGCTCCCCGCCTTGATAAGGAGGGGATACAGGGGTGGTTGAATGAATCTTTAAATAAAGTTAAAGCCTCTTACCCCACATGCACAGACTTTGAGCGCAACTTCCCCTCAATCTGCTTTGCACTGGCTACAGGTGTAGGGAAAACCCGATTGATGGGAGCTTTTGTTGCCTACCTTTATTTATCAAAGGGGATTAAGAACTTCTTTGTTCTTGCGCCGAATCTCACTATTTATAACAAGCTTATAGAGGACTTCTCCAATTCAACACATCCCAAGTATGTTTTTCAGGGTATTGGGGAATTTGTTCATAATCAGCCAGTGATAATTACAGGAGATAATTACACTAACGCAAAGCTTTTCGATTCCGATGTCCATATCAATATATTCAACATCTCTAAAATCAACTCTGAGACAAGAGGAGGCAGTGCCCCGCGCATAAAAAGACTGTCTGAGTTTCTGGGGGAATCATATTTCAATTATCTATCTAATTTAGATGACCTTGTGCTTTTAATGGATGAGTCCCACCACTACCGTGCTGATAGGGGCATGGAAGTAATAAACGAATTGAACCCTGTTATCGGGCTTGAGCTTACGGCAACTCCAAAGATTGAGCGAAGCGGAGGAGCAATCAAGTTCAAAAACGTGGTCTATGAATATTCGCTTGCTAAGGCCATTCAGGACGGGTTTGTAAAAGAGCCTGCTGTAGCCACAAGAAGGGATTTCGATCCTTCACACTATTCTCCGGAGGAACTGGACAGGATTAAGCTTGAGGACGGCATCCGCATTCATGAGGACAC
>MHDW01000176.1:5726-5946 GCA_001803645.1 Nitrospirae bacterium GWC2_42_7
ATTTGATGGTATCGAAGGCATTCTTTGACGGTTATTATGCTGATAAGGTGATGGAGATACACTCAAACCAGTCAGGCGAAGAAAAGGATGAAAATATAGAAAAGCTTGTTTCTCTTGAAAATCCAGCTAACAAGATGGAGATTGTCATTCATGTCAACATGCTCAAAGAAGGCTGGGATGTTACAAACCTTTATACGATAATCCCCTTGAGGACTGCGGC
>MHDW01000176.1:6012-15377 GCA_001803645.1 Nitrospirae bacterium GWC2_42_7
CAGGTTTCAGGAGATCATAGACGAGGCCAACAAGCCTGATTCAATTATAAGAAAAGAAAACATTATAGAGATAAATCCCGCTGATATAAGCCGGCCCAAAGAGGTAGTGACCGCAGTATCACAAATTGAAAAAAAATTCATAGAAGAGCAGGAAAGGATTGACTCTATAGCAGAGCCTGAGGAAAAGCAGAAGGCGCAGATAAGCCTTGAAGTCCATAAAACTCTTGTGTCCATCTTGCCTGAGTTAAGCGATAATGTTAAAAGCGTTGCTGAACTTACCAGAGGGGAAATCAAACAGGCTGCTATTGAGAAAGTAAGGGAAAGAATAGAAAGCACTCCGCAACAGAAGATGTTTGTAACAGAAATGATTGCTGAGATAGAGAAATCGTATGACGAAATTGTCTCTGACTTTACCAGGAATATCATAGAGATTCCGCGCATAGTCATCCAGCAAAGCAATCAGGTGCGGTCATATTTCAGGGACTTTAATTTGGACACAACCAGATTGAATTACCAGCCGGTGTCAGAGGAAATATTGAGACGGACTCTTAGAGGTAATGAAACTGATATTGTTGTAGGCAAAGGAAGGATTGTCCCTGATATTCCAGAGAATATCATCGTTAATGAGCTGATCAATTATTCTGAGATAGATTATAACGAAGCAGCAGATTTATTGTTCAAGCTTGCCCGGCAGGCAACAGACAAATTCAGGAGTTATTTGACCGATGATGATAAACTGATGAACGTAGTTCAGTATCGTAAAGGGGATATCGGGGAATTTATTCATGCGCAAATGCTTCAGCATTTTGAAATTGAAGCGCCAACATATGAGGAGCCGATTGTAAAGCCGTTTACGACCATAGAAGAGCATAATTACGAGAAATACACTAAAGACAGCATCCATCACTTCAGGGACACGATTACCCCGACAAACACTATTCCAACAAAGGTTTTTACTGGTTTTGGAAAAGCCTATCATGATAAGTACAAATTTGACACAAAGACTGAAAAGGATTTTGCAATCATACTTGAAGGCGACAAAGCTGTCTTGAAATGGCTGCGCCCTTCACGAAGACAGTTTAAAATTTACTGGGACAGGAACTCAAGGCAATATCATCCTGACTTTGTAGCTGAAACTAAAGACACCATATACCTGATAGAAACGAAGAAGGAAGGGGATATCGAAACCGCTGATGTTCAGGAAAAGGCAGCAGCAGCCATTAAGTACTGCAACCACGCCACTGAATTTAACCTGAGTCATAGTAAAAAAACATGGAAGTATGTGCTGATCCCGCATAATGCTGTTCTGGCCAATATGAGTTTTGAAACCTTGGTTGACAAATATGAAGTTAAACAATAAGAAAGTCCAGCAACGATATGAAACGCGGACTCTCTGATTATCTGATGAAGCCTGTGGATATTGGAGATCTTGTGAGCAAGATAGACGAGATCATGCAGAATAAAAGAAGTTAAAATATTCAGATACAAAACTTCAAAAAAAAATGCACCGGAGCGATCCGGAGCATTTTTGAAATAAAGAAGTTATCTTAAATATAAAACGATAGCTATACTGGAACTACAAGCACTTTGCAAGGCGCATGACCAATGACTCTTGATGCGACACTTCCCAACATAAGTCTTTTAATGCCTGTGCGGCCGTGGCTTCCAATTATGATCATGTCGACCTTCTTTTTTCTGGCTTCATCGACAATGAATTTATAAGGCTCTTCTCCCTGATGTACGATTGTCTCACAGTCAATACCGGACTTCAAAGCCTGTTTTTTGATTGTCTCAAGATGTTTTCTGGTTTTTATCCCAGCCTTTTCAACAAGCGTTGAGGCTAATGCTGCATATTCCGGATTGACCTCAATTACAGATAATACATATAACTTGCTTGAGCATGTTTTTGCGAGGCTTAAAGCTTCGTTTACAGCTTCAATAGCAGATTTGGAGCCATCTGTGGAAATAAGCAATTTTTTGAAACCGAGCGTTGAGCAACTGTTTTTTCCTATTGGTGACATATTAATGCCCTCCTGCTTTTAAGATGCCTGAAGCAGCAAGTACTAAAACAAGAACTTCGATAATTGCAAGTATGCCGTATGCAGTGTCTTTTTTTCTGAACAATATTGGTATGATCCTCATATAACAGACTATTGTGACACCTGCAAGGAATGCTATGCCGAGAAAATTAAGAAAATCACCCTTGCCAAGCATATAGAGCCATGACCATCCGGTATGAATACCCGTTGTATGGAGATATTCCTTTACCGGCATACTCCAGTATTTTGGAAGATCATTGATTGGTATATGCGGAGTAAGTAGCCCGGACAGATAAATAATAAAGGTTACTGTAATTGAAAGCAATCCTACTTTCATTCCAATGTCAAGTAGTTTTGCGTATGCTATCTGTTCTTCTGTTGCTTTTAATTTATTATCCATTATGTTCCTCCTTAATTAGTTCCAGATGCCGAGGCCTTTTAATAAGGCCCTTAAACCTGAAAAAAGAAGCAAGCCTATGACCATGTAGCGGATAGCTGTCGGCTTTGCCCTTGTGAGCAGCTTCACCCCGACTAACGAACCGAGCATTATTCCGATTATCGACGGGACCACCATCATTGGTAATACTGCACCGTTGTTGACATATATCCAGGCTGCAGATGTATCTGTGATCGAAAGCAGAAACTTGCTTGTTGCAACTGAAACCTTCAACGGTGCGCCCATAAGAAGGTTCAGTACCGGTACGTTTGCCCAGCCTGCACCGAGTCCGAACATGCCGGCCATTACGCCAATAATGATAAACAAAAAGAGCCCCTGAGGTGTTCTGTGAATTTTCCAGTTAATGTCCTGTCCTGTTGATACTTCATGATAAACTCCGCTTATCCTCAGCGCAGTTGAAAGATTGTCTGCCTGTTTGACCTCAGGGTACTCGGATTTTTTTGCCATTAGCATTATTGCAACGATACCAAGAATTGTACCGCCTAAGGCAATATTTACAACTTTAGCAGGCAAGGCAAGTCCTATCATTGCACCGACAATGGCGCATGCAGATGCGATAAGTGCGACCGGCAGGGCAAGTCTTAGGTCAGCCATCCCTTTTTTAAGCAGACCAGGGCCTGCTGCAAGAGCTCCAGCAAGAGCCACAAGAAGTCCGGCTCCTCTGACAAAGTCTATATGAAATGGGAAAAACCCACCTATAATTGGAACAAAAAGCACGCCTCCTCCAACACCTCCAAGCACTGCGGCAATGCCGAGAAAGAATGTCACAACAAATAATATCAAAGGCCATCCCCACCACGGCATAGATGACGCGGCAGGAACAGTTTCAGCAACAGGTTCAAGTGTTGCAGCCTGTTCGCTGGCAAATGCCATGACCGGGATTAAAAGTAATACTGAAAACAAGGCAAGAATCACAAAGAATTTAATGCTTATTGATGGATTACTCAAAATAAACGCCTCCTTTTTCTTGATAGTGAAGTTTCATAATGCATCACTTCGTTTAAATATGAAACAAATTAAACAACAGTATAATAATAAAATGACAAATTTAAGTCAACTGATTTTATAACACAAAGAGTTCAGAATTTCATCAAAAAAATGTTGTACGATAAGATCTCTTTATCTATTGTTTTACTGCTCATTTTAATAATGGATCAGACTGCCTTCTTTTTTGAGTTCTTCAATCTATAAATGAAGACTATTAATCCTGCAGGCAGGAGAAGGGCTGCAAAGATTTAAAGTATCAGTGCCTGATTGGAAACCATGCTGAGTTATGCCCCACTTAAGAGTATCTGGCTTATTGCTTCAAAGGAATGTGTTATAGGCAGAAGATAGGCAATAGGATTGAGCCATTCAGGAAACACATACACAGGATATAAGAGACCGCCCAAAAAGCGCTGATGCTGTTCCGATAAGCCAGCTTTTTAATGGTAGTTCTCTTTTTTTTTAAGTATCTAAGGATTTCTTTGGGATTACACCTAATTTTATGTAACTGTACCCCTTCAATTAAGGTTTGTAAATATCTTGATAATCTTGTTTACAAAAACATAATTTTATGTTATTTTCATTACACTATGTGGGGATTATTTGATGAGAATATTACAAAGAACAGTATAATTATTCTTCTGAAGAAGAGCGGGGGGATGACTATAGAAGAATTGAGTAAGGTTGTTGAAATCACTCCAATGGGGATAAGACAGCATCTTATATCACTAGAAAAAAAAGGTGTGGTTACCTATACAGCCAAAAGACAGGGCATTGGAAGGCCGGGCTTTATATACAAGCTTACGGAGATGGCTGATACACTTTTCCCTAAATCTTACGACAATTTCGCTGTAGAGACATTAAAGGACATTGAAAAAAATGATGGTAGAAGCAAGATCAATGAAATTTTCAGTTGGAGAAGTAAAAGGACTTTCCGTGCCAGGAAAGAGGCTCTTAGAGAGAAGAAGAATATTGCTGAACTTGTAAATGGCTTAAAGGATATCCTCGAGTCCGAAGGACATCTTGTTGAACTTGAACTCATCGACGGCTTTTATCACCTCAAGCAATATAACTGCCCGATAAACAAGATCGCCTTTGAATATGAAGAAGCCTGTCTGCATGAACTCCAGATGTACAAAGATCTTTTGGGTTGTGATATAGAAAGGCTTCATAGCATTACAGATGGCAGCCAGGCCTGCATTTACGTGATCCCAGCCGATTAATCGTTTTATTCCTGATATTGCTATAAAATCATGCTTTATGTTAAAAAATATAACTAAATATTTAAGGAGGAAATAAATTTGGCGGCAAAAGCAGCACCTAAGAAGAACCTTTCAGCAATCAAGAGGGCAAGACAGGCAGACAAGAGGAATGAGCGCAACAGGATGGCAAGAACAAAGATCAAGAATGTTATGAAAGAGGTTGAATCAGCTGCAAGAGAAAACAACAAGGAAGCTTCAGGAACTGCTCTCCTAAGAGCCATGAAGATTTTGAGCGGTGCAAGATCCAAAGGGATCATCCATAAGAATAATGCAGCAAGAAAAATATCTAATCTGACCAAAAAGGTCAATGCTGTTGTGAAAGCAGGAGCAGCATAGTTCGGATTTCAGCTAATAAAGTTCTGTAACTTTCCTATCAATACATAATTACTCAAGCGGGAACTGATAGCAGGGGAATTTTATGAAAATTTGTGCTTTATGCAAAATGGAGATAGAGACAGATAAGTATTTTTCCCGGAAAACAGAATGTCCGAAATGCGGCAGGGATTTACATATATGTCTTAACTGCAGATTTTATTCAGAGTCCAGCCATAACAAATGTCTTGAAACAAAGGCAGACTTTCAGAGAACAAGAGATAAGTCTAATTTTTGCGATTACTTTTCTTTCAGGGAAGGTTCTGCTTCCTTGTCTGCTAATAAGGAAAAGGATGACGCAAAGAAGAAGTTTGATGAATTATTTAAGAAGTAATTTTATCTCATCAATAGTATTTATTACTTTTTAAGCTTTTTACCAATCTTCTTTTCAAGAGATCTAACTTTTAGTTCAAGCCTATTTGATTTTCCCTTGCGGTCGTCGATCGAAACATTTGTCAGAACTCTTTCCTCGTTCTTAAGTGCAGACATGTGGCATTTCTTAATAAGCCTGAACAGTTCATCCCATTTTCCTTCAACGACAGTGCCCATTGGGTTGATCTTGTAAGGCAGGCCGCTTGAATCAACTATTCTTAGGATCTCAGCGAGCCTTTTGCTGATACTGCTGCCTGAGCCTATTGGTATTATGCTGAATTCAACTAGCATATTGTTCTCCTTTCAATAAAGGCCGTTAAGAGAGTACTTCCTATTTAAAGATTATCAGAAACAAAAAGGAAATTAAAGGGAACAGTAAACCCTGTTATAAGATATTTGTATTTCTAACGGGGTAAAAAGACATGATACGAATAAAATAAAAATGGTATTACTTTTTTACTGCATCCTTTAAGGCCTGGCCTGCGGAGAACTTTGGTGTCTTGCCTGCCGGAATATTGATAGCCTGCCCTGTCTTTGGATTACGCCCTTTTCTTGCTTTCCTCTTTGTGACAGAAAAAGTTCCGAAACCGACAAGCGTGACTTTCTGCCCTTTTTTTAATGCTGCTTTTATTGAATCGAGAGTTATGTCTAATGTCCTCGATGCTTCAGCCTTGCTACTGCCTGTGCTCGAAGCTATTTTATTTATAAGCTCAGCCTTTGTCATTCATTTCCTGCCCCTTTCATAATAGTTTTAATTTATTTAAAAATAATTATGGATAACACTATCAAGAACTCAACTTTTTTGTCAAGAGCCAAAATTTGTCAGAGCAGCAAAAAAATTGGTTGTAAGCCTGATTATAGTCTGCCTGGGACTTGATTCCACAAACGTATTTTAAGTTGTGATGAGTAAAATATAACAAAGACCAGCTATGTTGATTTAATTATATAAATCAATATATACTCGTTACTAATCCGTTTTACCCCGTTAGAAAGCACTTTTATTTTAAGTGGGGTAAAATGAAATGTTCATTATTGAGTAAACAAGGAATTTAATTCCCCGTAAGAGACAAAAGGTTTTCTAACGGGGTTTATTTTAAGCAAATGTTTCCTGAATTTATTAATTTAGAATATCTTTCCGAAATCCAGCAGGTAATAGAAGGACTTGCCGGGATAAGAGTCTCTGTCTTTGACAGCAATGGCCGGGTAATTCTGGAGTCAATTAATGAAGACCCGGTCCTGTCTTTTGTTACATCTTCAGAAACGGGGAAAGCAGAATATAATAGTTTTATTGAAGATAATGTCAAGAAAGCTATCCTGAGAAAAGATATAACCATAAGCAAGATCCCTACAGGCCAATATCTCTTTTTTGTCCCTTATCATCTGAATGATGTTTCTTTAATAATTGCCGGAGGAGCGTTTTACCTTTCTGATGATGACTATAAGGCGTTTATTTCTGACTCAGCTTATAAGTACCACCTTTCTTTTCAGCAGATCGAATCGTTATCCAAAAAAATCTTTATTATGGATTACGAAAATATTCAAAGGAAGTCACTCTACATTCAGAAACTCCTCGGTTCGACGATCAAAAATGGATATGAAAGGAAGCTTTATAAGGAAAAATATGACCATGTCTATACTGTGATAAGGCTTTTGTCAGACTCGGTGGAGGATATTTCACAGGAAAAAATTTACTCTCTGATGTCTGATGCGCTTTTGTTTATCTTTAATATTGACTCAATGGCCTTTTTGTCAGAGAGCGGAAGAATATTCAGGACAGACTACTCAGCAGGCAGGTTAAAAGGGAGTATAGATGGTTTGAGTTTCAACAGGAATTCATGGATAATCTCTGAAGCTATTAAAGGCCCGAGACCCCTATTTTTCGATGATCCTGCAGATATACGTAACCTTGGGCTGACAGAAGCTTTTGAATCTGTTTATTTTTTCCATTTTTTCTCTGAAAAAATGGGGTCTCGCTTCCTCTGCCTTTTTAATGCGACTCTGAGCCGTGAAAATGAAGAAGAGATCTTAATGCTATGTCAGATCCTGAATCTCTTTTCTGCTGCTGTATCATCTCATAATAATTACAACAGCAGGTTGAAAGAAATGACTACAGTAAACCTTGCAATGTCAAAGCTCAATCTGAAGTTTAACAAGCCTGAAGAACTTTACAGTTCAATAGTGGACACAGCTGTAAGTCTTTCGAATGCTGAAAGGGGCTCTTTAATGCTGGCTGATATCGGCGGGAAGGAATTATGCATAAAAGCAGTCCACGGGATAAATAAATGGCTTGTGAAAGATCTGAAGATCAGGGTGAATGAAGGGATCGCGGGTAAGATCTACAGGGAAAGCATTCCGGTTGTATCAGGCGATATTGAGAAAGATTTTGCTGTCAGAAAAAAAACTGTCTACAAGACGAATTCTTTTATGAGCATACCCCTGAAGATAGGTGATGAGACAATAGGGGTGCTTAATCTGTCAGACAAGATCTCCGGCGAAATATTTAACAAAGAAGACCTTGCTCTTATATTTTCTTTTGCAAACTATGCTTCAATTGCCTTAAAAGGCTCAAGCTACTATAGCCTTGCAGAGCAGATGAAAGAACTTTCTATCACAGATTCACTGACCGATCTTTTCAATAGGAGATATTTTCAGGACAGGCTGGCTGAGGAAATTGACCGTTCTGAGAGGCATAGCCTTAGTTTTTCTCTATGTATTATAGATATTGATGATTTCAAACTGTTCAATGATTCAGAAGGCCATCCTGCAGGAGACGAACTTCTAAAAAGGTTATCAAAAATAATTCATAATTCACTTAGGGCTGCTGATGTTCTTGCCAGGATTGGCGGGGAAGAGTTTGCCATGATCATGCCGCAGACAGACAAAGATGAGGCTTATTTTGTTGCTGAAAGAATAAGAAATACCGTCAGACAGCAATTATACCGTACATGGAAATTCTACCCGAAAGAAAATATCACTGTCAGTATGGGAATATCAACATTTCCATCAGATGAAACTAAGTCCAAGAAACTGATATGGAAGGCGGACAAAGCCTTGTACAGAGCAAAAATGCATGGAAAAGACCGGACATTTGCATGGGAAGAGCAGGCTGATGTCGGGAATTCAATTGCGTGATCTTGCTGATTTGGTTCAAAAATGCGTGAGATCGAAGTAAAGATTCTGGAGATCAACAGGGACGATATAGAGAAGAAACTCGTTTCTTTTGGAGCAAAAAAGATATTTGAAGGGGAGATGCATGCACTCTATTATGATTCCGGAGATGGATCTATAAGAAAAAACAAGGACACTCTCAGGATCAGAAAAGAAGGAAGCAGGGCTGTTCTTGCTTTTAAAAATCATGTCGAAAACAAGGAAGTGAAGATAAGAGAAGAAAATGAGGTTGAGATCTCTGATTTTAATACTATGCAGAAGATCCTTGGCTTTATGGGTTTTTCAGTATGGCTTGAGATGAAAAAGCGACGAATAACATATGAATATGACGGATTACACTTTGAGATCGACAAGTATCATGGAGAATATGAGTATATTCCTGAGTTTATGGAGATAGAGGGCATGGATATCGAAAAAGTATATAAATATGCTGAAATCCTCGGTTTTATAAAAGAGGACTGCCTTCCATGGGACGCCACGCAGCTTGCTGAATATTATAAAAACCCCGGTTTTATGATAAAACCAGATATCAAATCATGATTTTATGGTATATTTTAACAATTGGAAATAATCTTAAAATTTTGAAAGGATATTAATAATTGAATAGACTTGGGGTTATTGCAGTTCTTTTTTTTATATGTTTTACTGCCGCATGCGCTACAACCGATACAGATGAAAATATATCGGGAGCTCGCGCACATTACAAGATAG
>MHDW01000176.1:15454-19165 GCA_001803645.1 Nitrospirae bacterium GWC2_42_7
AACAAAGAAGTTCTGCACGCAATAGGTATAATCTATCTTATGCATTTTAATGATACTCCGAAGGCTATAGAATATTTTGAGAAGGCCCTAAGGGTTGATCCTAATTTTTCAGAAGTTTATAATAGCCTTGGGGAAGCCAATTCTAAGCTGGGCAATTTCGAAAAAGCAATAACTTATTATAAAAAAGCTGTTTCTAATGTTTTATATTCAACTCCTGATAAACCCTATATCAACATGGGCTATTCATATTACAGGCTCGGCAGATATGAGGAGGCGCTTTATGTATATAAAGAGGCTATTATGCGTGCTCCTAATCTCAGCCTGCCGTATTTCAGAATGGCCTTATGTTATAACAAAATGGGCAGGTATGGAGAAGCGGCCTTGGCTATGACGAATGCGATCAAACTTGATCCTTATTACAGAGGAGACAGAGAAAAGGCTCTAGAAAATATTAACAACAGAAAACTGAAAGCTTCCGGATATGAAGAAGAGGATATTAGTGATTATCTGGAGATCCTTCATTATTAAAACTGCCCGATAAAAACTCTTCTATTTGCTTTTTCTATTTTATATCCTGTATTTTATATACTTCGGGGCGTAGCGCAGCCTGGCTAGCGCACCTGCCTTGGGAGCAGGGGGCCGGAGGTTCGAATCCTCTCGCCCCGACCAATTTTTTAAGTAGATCTTCGTAAATATCAATCCATTGTTCCTCTTCTGATCATGCTGAGAATTATTAAGCAGAGTTCATAAGGTATTGTAATTTATGTTGTTTCTGGTAAAATCTAATTAAAGATGAGAAAACTGTTCTGCATATTAGTTGCTTTTACGTTTCTTTCAGGATGCGGGGGGCCGACTAAACTTACATATCCTGACCTTCCCAAAGAAAAGCCTCTTGCTATAAAGATCAACAATGTTACCTTGAGAGTCGTATCTTTTGGTTACACTAAGGACTGGTCTGAACTCGAGATCGCAGTAGCAAATGAAACTGACCATGAAATAAGTTTTGATGCTTCACAGATATATCTTACCAACGAGCAGGGATATGATCTTATTCCTTTATCAGCACGCGAGATCAATGACAGGGTTCATAGAAAAACAGGCAAATGGATAACGCCCCTTACTCTCGGAGCCGTGGTTGTCGGGCTTGCTGCGCTAATAGCTCCATCTTCAAAGGACAGGGCTATTTTAGGCAGAAGCGCCCTTGCTTTGGCAGGTGTGGCTGCTGTCAGTGAAGTGGCAAAGAGGCAGACTGCGGGTGAGGACATTAGCAGGAAAGAAGATCTTCTGATGAAAAATTATAATATTCCGCCTCATCTTCAGCTTGGGGGTGTTTTGTATTACAGGTCTACAAAAGAGATTAAAGGGGTCAAAGCATTTATTAGAACGGACGGAAACGAAGAGTTTTTCAACGTAGTATTTTAGTATGATTGATTTTGTCCTGGACCATTCCAAATTTCACAGGATTTTAATTAAATGAAAAAAAATATTCTAATAGCGGTAATTCTTGTTTTGATCGGAATAACGCTGATCCTACTTAAGATTTACGGTAAAGGGCAGGAACAGGGAGTAATTGTTCTATCTGGCAATGTTGAAGTTACAGAGATAAATATAGGGTTTAAATCATCCGGACGGATAGAAGAGCTTCTGGCTGAAGAGGGGCAGCAGGTTCAAACAGGGGAGAAGCTTGCAGTGATTGATAGCGCTGAAGCAGAAAGTCAGGCTGTCCAGAGCAGGGCTCTTATGCATGAATCTGAAGCACGGCTCAAGGAGCTGAAAGAGGGTTCAAGAAGCCAGGACATAGAACAGGCAAATGCAAGTATCAGAGCCGCGAATGCTGAACTCGAAAAAGCGAAGAAGGACCATGACAGATACCAGTCTCTATACAAGAATGGTGCGGTTTCTGCACAGCAGGTTGATTCTGTTGAAAAGTCGTATGAAGTTGCTTTAGCCCAGCAGCAGAAGGCTGCAGCAGCGCTGAGCCTGATTAAAGAAGGCCCGAGAAAAGAGGATATCAAAGCTGCTGAGAGCCGTTTACATCAGGCAGAGGCAATGGTAAAGACCTATGAAATAAGATTAAAGGATTCGGTGATATCTTCTCCTGTATCAGGTGTTATATTGAGAAAAAACAATGAGCTCGGAGAGATTGTTGCTCCAGGTGTTCCTGTTTATACCATTGGTGACTTGGATAATCCATGGGTGAAAGTTTATGTGAAAGAAGATAAGCTCGGACTTGTGAAACTCGGACAGAAAGCAGAAGTAAGAACCGATACTTATCCTGATAAGAAATACGAAGGTGAAATAATATACATTTCATCTGAGGCGGAATTCACCCCCAAGAATGTTCAGACACAGGAAGAGAGGGTGAAGCTTGTTTTTGGTGTTAAGGTGAGCGTCAAGAATATTAATGACGAGCTGAAGCCCGGCATGCCTGCTGATGTGAAGATATTTCTGAAGTGAACTATATACATTCATCTGCTGTCAGTTACTTTGAAATCAAAATCAACCCACCCCTGCACCCCTCCAAGGAGGGGACTTGTGATCCCTGCATATCCCTAACAGTCAGACAGGCTTCACTTAGGAGTGGATTTTTTTTTAATTCCCCTCTTGGGAGGGGTGTAGGGGTGGGTTTCTTACTGTGAATGAAGCTTTATCAATAAAAACATCCAATCTCACAAAAGTTTTTGCCGGAAATATCGCTGTTGATGATCTGAATCTCGAGATCAAAAAAGGGGAATTGTTCGGTCTTGTGGGGCCTGATGGAGCTGGAAAAACAACAACCATGAGACTCCTTGCCGGAATAATGCTGCCTTCTTCAGGAGAGGCCTGGATTGCAGGACATTCTGTTCTAACGGAATCTGAAAAGATAAAAGAAAAGATCGGATATATGTCACAGAGGTTTGGGCTCTATGAAGACCTTACTGTAATGGAGAATATAATTTTTTATGCTGATCTTTATGAAGTTCCTAAGAAAGAACGTCCCCAACGGATCGAACGACTGCTCGGATTCAGTAATCTGACCCCTTTTAAAGACAGGCTTTCGGGAAAACTGTCCGGTGGCATGAAGCAGAAACTCGGCCTTGCCTGCGCTCTTATACATACGCCTGAGGTTCTTTTTCTTGATGAGCCAACAAATGGTGTTGACCCTGTATCAAGGAGGGATTTCTGGAAGATACTTTATGAACTGCTTAAAGAGGGCGTCACGATCTTTATTTCCACATCATATTTGGATGAAGCGGAGAGGTGTGCAAGGGTCGGCCTTATGCATAGAGGGAAAATGATGATGTCAGATAGTCCGTCTGCTATAAAGAAGTCTATTGGTCTGCCTATGCTGGAAATATTGACCGACAGTTCGCGTAGGGCAGGAGAGATCATTAAGGAGATCAAAGGAGTTAAGAGTACAAACATTTATGGGGACAGAGTTCATATTGTTTTAGAAGAGAAAGGACTTGAGAACGCAATTATTGAGAAATTGAGGGACGAAGGAGTTGTTGTCAAAAATTATAGAGAGATAATCCCTTCTATCGAGGATGTGTTTATTTCGATGGTAAGTAACAGATGAAGGTTGAGTTCGACAAAAATGGTTCCTTTTCAAAAAAAGAGAGTAAAGTCTCTCTCCCTCGAGGGAAGAGGATTGAGAATTATCAAAAGCAGATGGCCGCCTCCGACAGTTCCTCTCCCTTGAGGGGAGAGGGTAGGGAGAGGGTGATTAAA
>MHDW01000176.1:19267-20243 GCA_001803645.1 Nitrospirae bacterium GWC2_42_7
CTCAAGGGAGGGGAACAAGAAATGGGAGATCCCCTCCT
Source organism: Nitrospirae bacterium GWC2_42_7 (assembly GCA_001803645.1). GTDB lineage: Bacteria > Nitrospirota > Thermodesulfovibrionia > Thermodesulfovibrionales > UBA6898 > GWC2-42-7. Next base: position 19,306 of record MHDW01000176.1, read on the forward strand.
CAAGGGAGGGAAAGTGAATACCCATACAAAATGAGAAAGAACGGCAAAAATGATATTTCAGTAAAGGTTGAAGGGTTGACCCGCAAGTTCGGTGATTTTGTGGCTGTTGATGATATCAGCCTTGAGATCAAAAAGGGGGAGATCTTCGGGTTCCTCGGGCCGAACGGCGCCGGAAAATCAACCACAATAAAAATGCTCTGCGGCCTTTTGCTTCCGAGCGGAGGAAGCGGATATGTAGCCGGCTATGACATTATGAATGAGACCGAAGAGATAAAAAAGAAGATCGGTTATATGTCACAGAAGTTCTCTTTATATGATGACCTTACAGTTGAGCAGAATATCAGGTTCTTTAGCGGAATCTACGGGGTCCCAAATGAAAAGAAGAAAGATAGAATGGAATGGGCGCTCGAGATGGCAGGTTTAAAAGACAGCAGAAGCGAGGTTGTAAAAAACCTCGCTGGCGGTTTCAAGCAGAGGCTCTCATTAGGATGTGCCATCCTTCATGAACCGTCTGTAATATTTCTCGATGAACCGACCTCCGGGGTTGATCCAATATCAAGGCGCAGTTTCTGGGATCTGATCTATATGATGTCGGGCAAGGGCACCACTGTGTTCGTAACAACCCATTACATGGATGAGGCTGATTACTGCAACAGGCTTGTACTTATTTACCGTGGGAAAATAATCGCAGGAGGGACCCCGGATGAATTAAGAAGAAACTACTGGAGACACGAGATTATTGAGATTGAAGCAGATGATGCTGTGGGAGCAATGGATGTATTGCTTAAAAACAAGATCGAGACAGAGCTCTTCGGCAGCAGTCTTCACATGACGGTTGAAAGCGCAGAAAAGGTTATTCCGCAGATCAAAGATATTTTTGAAAAAACAAACATAGCTGTAAATAGGATCGAAAAAATTAATCCTTCACTTGAGGATGT
>MHDW01000177.1:0-706 GCA_001803645.1 Nitrospirae bacterium GWC2_42_7
TGTTCTGTTTATCAATCGTAATCTTGTAAATCAATCCTAAATCCCACAACGATACACCGATCTCCGGATCGGGAATATTCTTAAGTACTTTTTCTATTTGTGTCTTTGTAATCACAAAATTTCTAAGTGCTCTAATTTCTAATTGATCTAACTAATAAGAAGAAATTTGGGAAATTTCTAAATTTTTCCTCGTATTACTTTCTTCGTTTAGGTCAATTAGGTTAATTAGAAATTAACTAATATTCTCTCCGACCTTCAAGGGCGCGAGTTAAGGTTACTTCATCAGCATACTCGATGTCTGCTCCAACCGGCAAACCATGGGCTAAACGAGTAATTTTGACTTTTGCATTTTGACTTTTGACTTGCTTGGTTATGTACATCGCCGTCGCTTCTCCCTCCATATTGGGATTCGTCGCCAATATAACTTCCTGAACGCTGTCCCCTGTACCCTGTACCCTTTTTACTAAATCATTTATATATATTTCATCCGGACCGATATTGTTGAGCGGATCGATGCTCCCATGCAGCACATGATAAACGCCTTTGAATTTCCCTGTTTTTTCTATGGAAAGGACATCGGTCGGCTGCTCGACAACGCATATAATTCCCTGATCCCGGCTCGGATTACTACAAATAACACAGGGATCCTGCTCAGTGACGTTTTTACAGAGCGAACACATAATCGTATGTTTTTTCAAATCGGTAA
>MHDW01000177.1:811-12197 GCA_001803645.1 Nitrospirae bacterium GWC2_42_7
ACCTTTTCGTACAAAAAATTCTGTGGATCATCCTCAAAACGCATCCTTCTTTCTTCCATCACAACATCACGTTCAGACAGAACAGCCTCAGGAGTAAGGACAAGGTTCTGCATCCTGTCGGCCTCAAGAGTAATTGGGAGATCTATTCTGTCAGCAGAGATCAGCTCAAAATAACCCGTATATTCTCGGGTGGTAAAGGCATTATCATTCCCTCCTGCCCTCTGTATCGTCTGAGAGAATGTCTTTGGCCCGAATTTCTCTGTGCCCTTGAACATCATATGCTCAAGGAGATGGCTCAGCCCTGTTTTACCTATTGCTTCGTTTCTCGATCCGACCCTGTACCATATCTGGAATGTTGCAACAGGTGCCTTGTGTTCCTCAACGATCAAAACCTTCAGTCCATTATCGAGCTTAAATTCATTCACGTTTATGGCGCATGCACTTAGCAGAAGAAGAAACAGAATAAATATAATCGCAGTTGTGGTCTTAAATAAATTTTTCATGAGTTACTTTAATCTTTTCTCGATCTCTTTCCAGTCTTTAACATGCGTCGCGCCTTCGAACTCATCAAAACTTAATGCCAATGGCTTATACTCAGCTGCTGATTCGATGACAGCCTGACTTCCTATTATTGCTTTAAGCCTAAAACCTTTTTCCTTTAAATCCCTGAATAATGAACCATTGTCCCAGGACATTACAGCAGATTCAGGAAAACTGTTTTTCTTAAGCCATTGCTTTATTGATTTAGTTCCGAGTGTCCCTGAATGAAGATAAACAACAGGATATTTTTTAATTATATTCTGTATTGCCTCTCTGCCTTTTTCTATAGGCTTCCTTGAAAAAGAATCAGAAAGCAGGCTACCTTCCACATCCACAAATACAATACTGCTGCCTTTCCTTAAGGACAGTATTATCCCGGTATCCCTGTTTTTGCCATATATTACACTTATCTGGGTTATCCCTGTTTTTTTAGGGGTAAATAATCTATAAGCAAAGCCATCACCGCCTGAAAGGGCGTTGCCTATAGACTTTCCTTCAGCAACAAACCTGACAACTTCACCGCCTTTTGAAAAATATCTGCCCTTTGTCTCAACAGTAATCGTTATCTCCTCTCTTGTTAAGCCGATATTGTCATAGAGGACAACCTCGGCAAAAGATACTGATACGGAAACAATGATAAAAACCAAAATAGAAAAGAAGAACAGTCTTAAGTTATTTGACATTGTTAATTTTACTGTTTCAGAGCAGACATTGTCTATTTAGTACCTTTCCATAAATATCGTTTTTTCACCCTCCCCAACCCCTCCCCTCAAGGGAGGGGCTAATTTTTAGTCCTCCCCCCTGGAGGGAGAGGGCAGGGGTGAGGGGGACCCTTAGTTTGTAAACAGACTCTATTTAACCCTTAAGCAGAAACTTTCTGACATCTCCGGTGCGCAGTGTAATATTGCCTGCATCAAGATATTCAAGGAACGGAAGAGCATATTTTCTGGTAGTATTCAGAATGTCCCTGAATTCCGCAATAGTTATCTCTGGTTTCTTCGAGAAAAATGATTTGAGGGATTCGAGCATATTTTTGTAGGAATCAGCAGAAAGATAGATAGATTCGTTGATCCTCACCACTTTTCCCTCTTTTGACAGTATTTTCAATATATCATTCATCCGCCTTATGTCTATTTTCAGGGCTGTAGCCATTTCATCTCTTGTCGGAGGCTGGAACATCCCCTTACTAAGGAGACTGAGTATCTTTGCACTATGCTCTTCCTCCTTACCTGAGAGCTCTATCTTAAAATCAGAAAGTTTTATCAGATCCTTCTCGAGAGTAATTCTCTTCAGGCCTGAAAGCACAAAATTAAACAACCGGGGGTCTATCCTCAGATTTGCCCTGACCTCTTCTTTTGGCATTCCGTGTTTAAGCGGATTCTTTTTATGAAATGCTTCTATCACTGCAAAAAGCCGTTCCCTCAATAGGTCTAATGATTTTTTATGCAGAATAATATCCTCATGCTGTATTATCTCACCTGTTTTTTTGAGTTTCTTCAGGGAATCAGCAATTTCTCCGGCTTCGGCATTTATCCATCCATTTATCAAGTTGATAAAAATGCCGTTGACACCGGCCTTTTCTATCTTCACGCTTATCTTCTGTTCAAGGTTTCCTTCATAGAGCATTCTCAGATCATCTATCCCATCCTTCTTCTTCCTCTTCATTGGTGAAGGATCCAGGATCTCCCCGCCCCCGAGTGTCTCAAGGGGAGAAAATCTTCTGATTATATATCTGTCGCCAGCCATAGCAATAACAGGGTCCTGCAACCTGAACTGGCAAAAACAATTTTCTCCTGCCTTCAATTCCTCTTTTTCGTAAAGCAGAACTCTCGCAATGGTCTCAGATGTGCCTGAATAAAAATGCACTAGGCTTTTGTTCTTAAGCACAGGCGTATCTGACAGCAGTTCAAGAAATGCATTTATTGTTTTTGTTGAGGAAAATTTAGATGGAATTACAGCAACATCCCCTCTTTTCAGGTCCTCTTTTTCAACAGCCTGGAGGTTTATCGCTACTCTCTGCCCTGCGCCTGCGGTTTCTATGGGCTTGCCGTGGCTATGCAGCCCCCTTACTTTTGTCTTGATATTACAGGGCAATATTTCGAGAGGATCATCAATTGATATCGAACCTGACAGTGCTGTGCCTGTAATAACAGTGCCAAAACCCTTCATTGTAAACACCCTGTCAACAGGCATCCTGAAAATCCCCCCTGAGGTTTTTGGGGCTATACTCATTGCCAGAGTCTTTATCTCCTGTTTAAGAAGCTCAAGGTTTTCGCCGGTCTTTGAAGACACCGGGATTATTGGAGAGTTTTCGAGAAAAGTATTCTTAACAAAATTTTTTATTTCGTCCTTCACCAGGTCAAGCCATTCCTTTTCAACAAGGTCGGATTTTGTAAGGGCTATCATTCCTGCCTTGATTTTCAGAAGATTGCAGATAGCAAGGTGCTCGCGGCTCTGAGGCATGATCCCTTCATCAGCAGCGATAACAAGAAGGACCATATCTATGCCTCCAGCACCTGCAAGCATATTTCTGATGAGCTTTTCATGTCCCGGCACATCAACGATACCGACTGAAAGTCCGCTCTCAGGAAACAGAAGATCAGCGAAACCTATATCAATTGTGATCCCGCGTTCTTTCTCTTCCTTCAGCCTGTCAGGGTCTATTCCGGTGAGAGCCTTTACAAGAGAACTCTTGCCATGATCTATATGTCCGGCTGTACCGAGGATTATATTGCGCATTACCATGTCCTTAAAATTTTGATAACATTATTGTCTGTTTATAAACTCTCTTTGTCTGTCATTCCGGCTTGTCAGGAATCTTTCTTTAAGAATGATTCCCCACCTGCCTACCGGCAGGCAGGCGCGCTTCGCTTGCGTGAATGACAGAGGAACGCCATTTATAACCAGTCTTTAATTATAGTATTTTAACAGGCTTATTTGTGCAGTCCTGTCAAATCTATAATTTTAATTTGACTTTTTTTTATTTTTTGATAGTTTATAATATATAGAATAGATAAACACGGAGGAATTGTTTTCATGAAGAAACTTAATTGTTGGGAATTCAAGAAATGCGGAAGAGAACCCAAGGGCGCTAAAGTACAAGAGTTTGGAGTATGTCCTGCAACAACTGAAAAAAACCTGGATGGTGAACATTATGGAAAAAATGCTGGCAGGTGCTGCTGGATACTTGCCGGCACATTATGCAAAGGCGAAGTACAGGGAACTTTTGCTCAAAAGTATAAGAGTTGTGTGGATTGTGAATTTTATAAGCTTGTAAAAAAAGAGGAATTCCCTCATTTTGTGCTTTCAGCTGTTCTGTTCAAGAAGTTAAACAGAATATAAAAAACGTACAAATTACTTTTTTTAGGTCATAAGCAAAGACATCTATATTTCTTTCGTCATGCCCGAAGTTCTCAGTCGGGCCTGCCTGTCCGGTAGGCAGGCATCCATGGTTCTGCGAGTTTATCATAACAACTGTCAACCTTAGCCGGTGAAGAGTGGATTCCCGCTAACTACCTGCGGGAATGACAAATCGTGTAGTCTTAGAACTCATCAGGATTACACAAGGCAAGAGTTATCGCAGCAACAAGGCTTTTGATCTCGTGCTTTTGTATTGTTCTGGCATCAAGCAGCAGTGAATTGCCTTTTATCCTTGCTATGACCGGAGGAGAATTTCTTCTCAATCTTGACTCTAATACATTAACTGTTATATGAGCAGGCCTCAATGATACAGCAAAGGTCGGGAAATCAGCCTCAGGGAGCGAACCGCCGCCTGCCCTTGAGAAGTCCTTAATAATTTCGATTTCTGCATTGCTGATCTTTCTTCTAAGTTCAGATGCGATCTTTCTTGCCCTTGATAATATACTTTCAGGAGTCTGAAAGAGCAGATCCAGCACAGGTATCTTCTTTATAACGTTCTCATCGTCCATATAATCCATGAGCGTTGCCTCAAAAGCAGCTATGGTCATTTTATCAACCCTCATTGCCCTTGCCATCGGATTTTTCTGGGCCATCTCCACATATTTTTTTCTGCCTGCGATCACACCGGCCTGAGGGCCACCAAGTAGTTTGTCGCCACTGAATGTTACGATATCAACCCCAAGCCTTGCGATCTCCTGAACAGAAGGTTCTGAATGAATACCGTGTGGTTTCAGGTCTACAAGGCATCCGCTGCCGAGATCATACATAACAGGTATTCGATTCTTTTTCCCAAGAGAAATGAGTTCCTCAATCTTCACATCTTCAGTAAACCCTATGATCTTATAGTTTGACTGATGCACCTTCAGGATCATCCCTGTGTTTCTATTTATTGCCCTCTTATAGTCATAAAGGTGCGTCTTGTTGGTCGTTCCGACTTCTTTGAGCACTGCGCTGCCTGCTGCCATAACATCAGGCACCCTGAAAGAGCCGCCGATCTCAACAAGCTCGCTCCTTGAAACAATAACCTCTCTGCCTTTTGCGAGAGTGTTCAGACAAAGAAGAACAGCAGCCGCGTTGTTGTTTACGATAAACGCATCCTCTGCGCCGGTGATCTGCTTCAGGAGTCTTTTGGTATGAGTATGCCTCTTACCCCTTTTTCCTGTTTCGAGATCATACTCTAAATTCGAATAGCCCCTCGCAACATCAATGATATTCCTGACTGCCTTTTCTGAAAGCAGCGCTCTTCCAAGGTTTGTATGTATGACTATGCCTGTTGCGTTAATAACAGGCATAAGGCTGTAAGATGAAAATTTCCTGATCCGCAGATCAATATCACTGATAATTGCTTCCAGTGATATTTCAGGCGTCTGGCTGTCAAGAATGTTCTTCCTCTTTTCAGCAAGAACATCCCTTATAGCCTGGATAACAATTTTTCTCGGTGTTACAGAAAGCCATTGACTGCCTTCAGGACTCTTAAGCAGTTCATCAACCGACGGCAGGGATGAAAGCTGTTTCTTTTTTTCTTCGTTAATTGCCTTCAATCAAGCCCCATTTTCTTTAATGCCTGTGAAGCATCACTGCCTCCGGGCGCCTCCTCAGGCAGATACAGCATGACCCCGCCCTTTACCGGCCTTATGACTATCTTGCCCTCAGTCGCAAGCTTGTTTGTTGCTTCTACAGGGTTTTCACCTTCAAAATATTTTTTAAAAGCCTCATTAAAACCTGAGTATACAGTATGAATGCCCTTATACCCCTCTTTCCTCAAGCTGACAACCGCCTTTTTGACAAACTCTTCATGTGAAAGTTTTGCGTCCATAAGTTCCTCCTGATCAATTTGAAATTCAACTTATAATACTAAAAAACAACCTTTTAATAAAGAAGGATTTTTTCAGGCTCGGGACCATGAATACAGGGCATTTTTGTCCCGGATCAACAAATATAAAAAAATCTATTGATTGTGTATGGTTTTTCCATTATAATGAAACCAAAACAATAACAATTCTTAATTGAAAAAGGAGGATTTAAATGAGAAGATTTCTGATCCTTATTATTGCAGTAGCTTTGGTTCTTGTTGCTATTCCGGCCTTTGCCGATACTGATGATTCAGCAGCCATGATTGGGGATATTGTTTTCGCAAGGCCAATCGGGCTTGCCAGCATTGTTGTAGGCACAGGGTTTTTTGTCCTAGCTCTGCCTTTTGCAGCAATGACAGGCAGTGTTGATGAGATATCAGAGGCACTTATTGTGAAACCGGCTAAATTTACCTTTGCACGGCCTGTAGGCAATTTCGAATAATTCTTTGATCCTATAAAAGAAGCCAAAAAAAGGAACAGAGAGGAATCATAATATCCCTCTCTGTTCTTTTAAATTCAATCAACCAACAGCGGGTCTATCAGTCCAGCCTCTTTAAAACCTTTTTCCCTCAGGCGGCAGCTGTCGCATAAACGGCAAGGAACAAAGTTAGCTCGTAGGTCATAGCTCATAGTCTTTTCTTTTGAGTTCTTCTTTGTACTTTCAGCTATGAGCTTTGAGCCATGAGCCTTTACCGGTTGCGGATCATAACAGCTCCATGTCAATGAATAATCGAGTCCGAGTGTCGTGCCCATTTTAATTATCTCTGATTTTGTCATTGAGACAAGCGGCGCACGTATCGCAAATCTCATTTTTCCTTCAACAGAAGCCTTTGTTGCAAGGTTTGCCATCTCCTCAAAGGCCTTTAAATATTCAGGCCTGCAATCAGGATATCCGCTGTAATCTATTGCATTTGCGCCTATGAAAATATTTTCCGACTCAAGTACCTCTGCCCATCCAAGAGCAAAAGAAAGAAATATCGTGTTTCGAGCAGGAACATAAGTGACAGGAATCAGCCCGGAAGTTCGGAAGTCCGGAAGTTCGGAAGATATTGCCGGGAGACTTTTTCTTTTTATGTTTTTAAATTCTTTACTTCTGGCTTCTGACTTCTGACTTCTGACTTCTTTTGGTACTTCGATCTCCGAAGTCAGCGCAGACCCGCCGATCTCCCTGAGGTCAAATTTCACTATCAGGTGTTTCTTGACATTCAGCGCTGCTGCAACCAGCTTTGCTGATTCGAGCTCTCTCCTGTGCCTCTGGTTATAGTCAAAGCTCACAGCATAAAGCTCATGTCCTTCTGCTTTTGCCATAGATAAAACTGTTGAGGAATCCAGCCCACCGCTCAAAAGAACAACAGCACGTTTCATTAAACAAAAGGGTTCAAGGATCCAAGGGTTCGAGCGCAAAGAAAAATGTTTAACTTGACCCCTCGACCCCTTCTTGTTCCTTTGCACTCATGTCTTCTAGTACATATCATCTTCTGTGCCTTCACTGCCGTCTGCACCAGCACTAATAAGGTAAAAAGAATCGTCCTTGATCCTGTAGATAAAAGGCCTTTTCCACGGATCTTTCTTGTTCGAAATAAGTCCAAGGTTCTCCGGATATTCCGAATGTTCAAATTTATAGGTCTCTATCAAAAACCTTAAGTCCTCTATCATCCCTGATGCCCTGAACTCTTTTATAATACTCCGGTCTTGTGATAGAACAATTGCAAAAGAGAGCAAAATCGAGATGATAATTACAACCACAGGCAGATAGCCTAAAAAAGACGGAAGTTCTTTTTTGGGAGCTACAGTATCTTCTCTGACAACTAACGGCACTTCATCAGCTGCTTCGATAGCGCCTTTTTCCATAAGAGAAAGCAAGGTTTTTGAGACCTGAAAATTGTCAAGGCCGGAGATATCTATAATGGTGCTTACGTCATTCTCCCCGTCAACGCACGAGAAAATCTCCTTTTCATCATCTGTCAGATTGAAGGTCGATTCGTTCTTTATGATGAATACGGTATCAAGTGTGAGTTTTCCCTTTATCTGAGACCATTCATCTACTATCCTCAACCCTTCCATAAGAAGATGCTGGGTATCAAGTGAGATCAGAAACTCTTTATCCGGTGGAACGCCCTGTGCTGTAAACTCGTATGTGCCTTCTTTCCAGCCAAACACCTGAATAACGGTCTCTGTTATCTGGTTCTTCAGTATCTCCTTGATTATTTCTTTTTTGACAAGATCCCTGTTAATCAGAATATTGCCAAGTTTATTTCCGGTGGTGCGCTGCTCTTCAAGGACAGCCTGAAGGTCCTCCTCCTTAATAATGCCCTTTTTTAACAGTATCTTGCCGATCCGGTTGTCTTCTATCCTTCTTTTCGATTCAGCGCTGACAATGTTCCCTTCCAGAAACAGCATCCTTACTTTGTCCATCCTGCCTTCGAGAACAAGAATGCCGGTCTTCCTCTGAAAACATATCAGTTGAAGAATATCAGCAAGGCCAAAATCCTTTAAAGATCCTTCTAAAGCCATCCCTTTGATATCCTCTGTCTTGTTATAAAATTAATAATAAGATACAGCACAACTGCTAAAGTTATCGCTGCCCACTTAAAGAATTCATGTGATAAGAGCATATTATCAGTAACAATGATAGAAATCATAAACGGCGCTATCACAAAGAACAGGAAGAGCCACATATATGCAAAACCGGTAAGCATTTTACCTGAATATATCTGCGCCGACCCCGGGATGATGAATGAGAGTATCTTCATAATATCCCTGCGCCTTTTCTGAAGGTCATACAGCCGGAGCAGTCTTGCAACCCTCTCTTTTGTATCGAGCTCGTCGAGCTTAACCAGAGATCTGTAACACTGCGGGCACATCTGTCCCCACATAAGATGTTTTTCGCATTTTCCGCAGAGGACTGTGTTGCATCTCCTGCATTTGTAAGCAGTATATTTCAATTTCCTGCACATCATGAAAAATAATGCACTCAGTACAGCAGATATCACTGAGAGCAGCCAAGGCGGCCCGACTATGATGCCGAAAGAACTGACTTTCTTTATTTTTTCGATACTGTAGTTCCATAGTTCGTAAAAACCTATTGTTTCATCAGCAACAAGCCTGCCGGGTGTCCTGCCATAAATATTTCTGTACATAACAAGCGCATCCCTGTTGAGCAAAACAGCGGCCTTAAAATATTCGTCTCCCTTTGTAAAATCGAACATCTCCCTCGAGACTTGAGAAAGATTATAGTATGCGGAGGCAGATGGTTGCATGCTGATAGCCGTCAGATAATGCTTTTCAGCCTCCTGAAGATTGTATTTCATCTCGTCATTGAAATTGTACAGCCCAACATAGCAGTTACCGAGATTTACATATACAGCCGGAGAAGGTCTTATCTTAAGGAGTTCATTATAAACCTCTATGGCCTCATCATAACGCTTCTCCCGTTTCAATGCGAGGGCATATGTAAATAGTGCATCATATTCTTTGTTGTTCTTCAGCAAAGATATGGCGTAACTGTTGCCCCTTGATTCATTGGTCTGCACGATCGACTTCATGCTCCCGGATGAGGGTGTACTGACAAAAAACGCAGCTGCCTTAAATAACAAAGGTGAAAATACCAGGCACAAAAGAAAGAAGTATACAATGATACTGTCCCTCTTCCTCATATAGATCCCTATCAGTATCAAAATACCGGCTAACAAAAGCAGAGGGCTTATTATAGAAAGTGGTATCAGGCCAAGCAGGATCAATATCCTTGAATAATTCTCCCTGATATCATGCGATATGAGCGAAATATCCCCGGGAAGCCTTATTATTATCAAGAGCAACAGTGCAAGGATAAAAGAAAAGACCAGGCTGTAAAAGAATATGCCGCTTATTGTGAACGACCACCAGAAATTTCTGAGATAAGAATTGATTCCCTGAACAAAATAGTTAAAACTGTTCATGATCCCGTCATAAGAAGGAGACAGGCTGTTTTTGGAAAGTTCGAAATAAACAGCAGGGAGATCAGGAGAAAATTCAGCAGCCTGGTTCAAAAGCCTGTTTGATCCGGCCTTGTCCTTCTGCGCCTTCTTTATCAATATATAAGAATACGCATCGGAATTCTTGATCCCCTTGTTCAGCTGAGACTCGTATAGCTCTTTACCTGATAATTCTTCACTACCTGCATGATTCGGCAATAAAAGGACCGCAAGAAATATAAGAACCAGAAGTCTTCTCATGTTTTCCCGCCGATCTTCGATTCTGTCCCCTTGAGCATACGGGAAACATTATCAATATGCCTGATGAATAATATTAAAGTGATCAGAAAAGCTATAGGAAGCTTATCTTTTGTATCAAGCAGAATAATGCTTACAGGCAGAGCTCCAAATGATATAAGCGCTCCCAAAGATGAATATCTTGTGATTAGTACGATCATCAACCATATTATAATAGTAATCAGGGCAGTTTTTGGAGAATATATACAAAGAACTCCTATACTCGTTGCAACTCCCTTGCCGCCTTTGAACTTAAGGAACAATGAGAAGTTGTGTCCAAGGATGGAACATATCCCGATTAAGCCCTCATAAAACATTCCTACCTCAAAGTATCTTGCTATTAAGACCGCTAAGGCGCCTTTTAGAATATCTCCGAGAAGAGTCAACAGCGCCGGGAGTCTTCCTGTAGTGCGAAGGACATTTGTCGCGCCTATATTCCCGCTGCCGCTCTTTTTTATATCAATGCCACGACTTTTTGCTATTAGCAGTCCGGTTGGTATTGAACCGATCATAAAAGCAAGGGCTGTGAGCAGTATGATCTTCATATTCTTTTCCAGAATGAATTGGTATATTTTATGCCTGATATAATTGAGAGCACAAGCGCGACCCAGATAAAGACATGTCCTGCATCGTACAGATCAAAAGGAAATAAACTTTCAAAAAAAGTGCCGACCAGCACAAGGCATAATATGGCTGTAATCTGCGCTCCTGTCTTCAGCTTCCCTCCCATTTCAGCCGGGATGACTATGTCCTTTGAAAGCGCCACAACCCTCAGCCCTGTTACAAGAAATTCACGAACAATCAGGACAATAGCTATTCCTACGGAAAGCCTATCCATATCAACCAGAACAATAAGTGCAGATATTACAAGAAATTTATCAGCAATCGGGTCTAAAATAATCCCGAATTTTGTAACCTGACCTGAACGTCTTGCAAAATAACCATCCAGAAAATCAGTCGTCGCCGCAATCGCGAAGACCGCAGCGCCCAAAACCGGATACCTGGACACAGAGAAGACAAAAAAAGGTATAAGGAATATCCTGCTTAGTGTTAGTACGGTGGGAAGGTTAATCTTTAAGGTACTCATCGAGCATCCCCTGCCAGATTCCCTTAGACTTTAAAATAAGGTCTGTTATTTCCCTAACAGCACCCCTGCCACCTTTTCTTTTGGTGATCATAACAGCGTATTTCTTTGTCAGCTCATCAGCATCAGCTACTGCAACCGGAAGCCCGACTATCGTCATTATAGGAATATCAACGATATCATCTCCTATGTAAGCTACATTTTCATCAGAAAACCTGTACTTTCTCACAAGCTTCTCA
>MHDW01000177.1:12275-14166 GCA_001803645.1 Nitrospirae bacterium GWC2_42_7
GAGTTCCTGCCTGTTATGATAGCCACCTGCAAGCCTCCCCGCTGAAGCATCTTGATCCCGTGTCCGTCCCTGACATGGAATGACTTATATTCATTCCCTTTGTTATCCAGTGTTATGCTTCCATCTGTCAGCACCCCGTCAACATCGAGAATGAGAAGTTTTATGTTTTTAGCGATACTATCGAGTTGTTTTTTGGTTTTTTCCATTGGCTTATATTCTACCCTTTAAGGATTTTCATTTCCAGCAGTCTTTATCTCTCGCAGTTATCTAATATTTCAAATCTTCCCATAACTATTTAGAATAACAGCTCCTTTCCTGCTGCTCCAAGTGTTGCACTTCATTGTTGAACTGGCGGTCTAAATTTAATCTTCTAAACTATAATATTATCCAACTCCTTAATTATTAGTTTTATCTCCCAATCCTTTAACGTTGACACTTCTGATTTATCATAAATTGACAGCAGAAATATTATCTCCTTCTTGGAAACTATATACGTGATTAGACGAAATCCTTTGCTTTTTCCACCTGGTTTATCAGGAGTTGAAAGCCTTACTTTATAACAACCGTGTCCTATAGGTGTGCCTGTTTTAGGTTTGTTTAACAGTATATTTGAAATTTCTTTGATTTCTTCTTTAAGTGAGGGATATTTTTTAGTAAGTCTTTTTAGCTCTCTTGAAAAATTATCTGCGGGAATAATCCTATAACTCATTAATCAGCTCTTCAATTGTTTTCATCCTCTTTCTACCGGCAAGCATTGCTTTAACATCTGACACAGCATCCTTTAACCCGAGCAAAATCCTTTGCTTCTGCATTTCCTTCATAAGATGTTCCCATTCTTTTAAAGGGATCACCACATTTGTTTTATGCCCTTTTCTGTCTGTCATATATTGAATCTGCATATTTCCTTTCCTCCTTTCTTATTAATGCGTTACCTCTTGTTGATTGATTCTGCAATAAACAAAATTATTATTGCACGATAAGCTGAAAACCTGCAATAACAAAATTCGTAACTTCAGAATTACGTCCCTAATACCGCTTGCCTTTATTTACAGAATTCACACAATCCCCTTCCTCAGGATGTCGTGAAGGTGAATTACTCCTTCAGCGCGGCCTTCTACATCAAGCACCACAAGAGATGTTATAGAAAGTTTTTCCATTACAGACAATGCCTTTGCAGCCAGTTCTTCCCCTGCTATGGTCTTTGGATCTTTGATCATCGCTTCCCCGGCCTTTATATCAAAAAAAGCCTTGCCCCATTTTTCTATGCCTCGTCTTACATCTCCGTCAGTCACAATACCAAGCATCTTTTTGTCCGCATCTGAAACAACTGTAAGCCCGAGTCTCTTGGAAGATATTTCCATAACTGCGGCAGTCATAGACGCATCCGGGGTTATTAATGGAACTGCGCTTCCGGTATGCATGAGGTCCTTTACTTTTATGAAAAGTTTTTTTCCAAGGCTTCCGCTTGGGTGAAAAGATGCAAAATCCTCTTCCTTAAACCCTCGTTTTGTAAGAAGCGCAACTGCAACAGCATCTCCCATCGCAAGAGTTGCAGTTGTCGAAGATGTCGGCACAATACCGAGAGTGCAGGCCTCTTCTTTTACAGACACATCAAGGTTCACATCAGCAGCCCTTGTGAGTGTGGAATCAGGGTTGCCTGTCATTGAGATAAGATTTATACTGAATCTTTTTAAAAACGGGATAAGCCCGATAATCTCGTCTGTTTCTCCGCTGTTTGAGATCGCTATTATCACGTCATCAGAGGTCACCATGCCGAGGTCCCCGTGGCTCGCCTCCCCAGGATGCATAAAAAAAGCAGGCGTGCCTGTTGATGAAAGCGTTGCCGCTATCTTTTTTCCGACAAGTCCGGATTTGCCCATGCCTGTAACAA
>MHDW01000177.1:14219-23720 GCA_001803645.1 Nitrospirae bacterium GWC2_42_7
GCCTCTGTTTTTAAAACTTTCTTTGCTATTTCGATCATGTTTTGCATATCAAATCTTATTGCAATAATTAAATAACTCCCCCCTGCCTACCGGACAGGCAGGCTCGCCCTTTTCAGAATCATAACTCCCCCTTCCCCCTCTTATCTTAAGAGGGGGTGCTGAAAGCGGGGGTGTTGCTCTTAAAATAGGGTAGAAGGTGTTATCTGAATAATAGTTAGTTATTCTCATTTCAATAAATTATCAATATCTTTAACTGTCTTCAACATCTTCTCGACCTCATCCAGTCTTATCATGTTCGGGCCGTCGCATAAGGCCTTTTCAGGTTCAGGATGGACTTCCATAAATAATCCGTCAACACCGGCTGCAACAGCAGCCCTTACAAGAGGCTCTGCAAACTCCCTCTGTCCTCCTGAGCAGGTGCCCTGCCCGCCGGGAAGCTGAAGACTGTGCGTTACATCAAATATTAGAGGATAGCCAAAAGAACGTATGACCGGAAAGCCTCTGAAGTCTACAACAAGATTATTATAACCGAATGTTGTGCCTCTCTCTGTGATATATATATTCTTGTTTCCGGTAGATATGAATTTTTCTATTATATTTTTCACATCCCATGGCGAGAGGAACTGGCCTTTTTTCACATTTACAGGTTTTCCTGTTTTTGCTGCCGCAAGTATCAGATCGGTCTGTCTGCATAAAAAAGCCGGGATCTGGATCGTATCAAGCACTTCTGCTGCAGGTTTCATCTCTTCGATAGAATGGATGTCAGATATCACAGGTATTTTGAATTTAGTCCTGACATCTGAGAGGATTCTGAGCCCTTTATCGATTCCGGGGCCTCTGTATGAAGAGACAGACGTCCTGTTTGCCTTGTCAAATGAGCTTTTAAAGACAAAGGGCAGACCAAGCCTTCCGCAGATATCTTTTAGTTTCTCTGCTGTATGAAAGGTCAGATCTTCGTTCTCAATAACACATGGGCCTGCGATTATTAAAAGCGGATGGCTGCCTCCAATGGCCGCTCCTCCGATCAATATTTCCCTTGTCAATCTTTTTCCCTCTCTTTTACGTTTGTCTCAACAGACGGGAACAGGGAGCGTTTTTCTCTGAGGGATGCCCCTATGAATTCCCTGAACAGAGGATGCGGTTCTGTCGGCCTTGACTTGAATTCAGGATGGAACTGGCATCCAAGAAACCAGGGATGGTCTTCTATCTCAACTATCTCTACCAGCTCGCCATCAGGACTTGCCCCGCTTATCTTCATGCCAAGTCTTGTGACTATACCCCTGTATGCGTTATTGAACTCATATCTATGTCTGTGTCTTTCTGAAATTTCCTTTATTCCATATGCTGAATATGCCAGAGTGCTTTTTTCTACGACACAGGGATATGCTCCAAGCCTCATCGTGCCGCCCTTCTGGGTGTTTTCAGTCCTTTCCTCTATCTTTCCCTTTCTAAAATCAAACCATTTCTCCATAAGATATATAACAGGCGCCTGACAATTAAGATCGAATTCAGAACTGTTGGCCTTAAGCCCGCAGACATTTCGGCTGAATTCGATCACTGCGCACTGCATGCCGAGACATATGCCGAAATAAGGGATCTTCTTTTCCCTCGCATATTTGACTGATTCTATCTTGCCTTCTATGCCTCTATAGCCGAAACCTCCCGGTACAAGAATGCCGTCAGCTTCAGACAAATATTTATCAGCGCCATGCACCTCAACCTCTTCAGAGTCGATCCACTGGAGGTTCACACGGCAGTCATTTGCTATCCCGCCATGGCTCAAGGCTTCAGTAAGGCTCTTGTAGGAATCTTTCAGACCAACATATTTCCCTACTATGGCTATATTGACTTCATTCTTCGGCTCTTTTATCTTTCTGACAATATCTTTCCACGGTGCAAGGTCAGTTTCCTTTAAAGGTAACTGCAATTTCTTGATTATCTGCTGTCCTATCCCTTCTGCATTAAGCGCAAGAGGCACCTCGTATATTGTCTCAACATCTATGGCATTCAAAACAGCATCCCCATCCATATTGCAGTGTATCGCTATCTTCCTTTTTGCTTCAGGAGTAAGATTCCTGTCTGTCCTGCATAAAAGCAGGTCAGCCTGAATACCGATCGCCCGCAGTTCTCTCACGCTATGCTGTGTCGGCTTGGTCTTCAACTCTCCTGAGGTCTTAATATATGGGAGTAGCGTCAGGTGGACATACAAAACATTTTCCCTGCCGACATCATATCTCATCTGCCTTATTGCTTCGAGAAAAGGCAGGCTCTCAATATCACCGATCGTGCCTCCGATCTCGACTATCACCACATCATTATTATTGCTTACTGATTTTATTGCCTGCTTTATCTCATCAGTGATATGAGGAATAACCTGTACTGTATCGCCAAGATAATCTCCACGTCTCTCTTTTGATATAACGTTATAGTAGATCTTTCCTGTTGTGAAATTATTAGCCTGCGATGTCCTTATGTGTGTGAATCTTTCATAATGGCCGAGGTCAAGATCTGTCTCAGCTCCGTCATCTGTAACAAAAACCTCTCCATGCTGAAAAGGACTGAGGGTCCCGGGGTCTACATTAATGTAAGGATCAAGTTTCTGAATTGTTACTTTCAGACCATTTGCTTCAAGAATGGCCCCGATGGAAGCTGCTGCGATTCCCTTGCCTAGTGATGATAAAACACCGCCTGTTACAAAGATGTATTTAGCCATTTTTCTATCCTTTCCAAGTCTTGAGGTGTATCAACACCAAATGTTTCTGAAAATGTTTCTCTAACCTTTATCTTAAAACCGTTTTCGATCGCCCTCAACTGTTCAAGCTTCTCTATCTGCTCTAATCTTGAAGGAGGTAATTCTGCAAGACTTAACAGAACGTCTTTTCTGTAACTGTAAATGCCGATATGTTTAAATACCGTGAATCGTGAATCGTGAATCGTGAACTGTTTTAAATCCTTCCACTCATCTCTATGATACGGTATTGGCGCTCTTGAAAAATAAAACGCAAACCCTTCATTATCAAAAACAACCTTCACAACATTCGGATCAAATATTTCACGCTGGTCTTTTATTTTTATAGCAAGGGTACCTATCGAAGCCCTGCTGTCATCAAGCAATGAGATCACATCATCGATCATCTCAGGCCTGATCAGGGGTTCATCACCCTGAACATTAACAATTATATCATAATCCATTGTGCGGACAGCCTCTGCTGTCCTGTCAGTGCCGGATATGTGGTCTCCTGAAGTCATGACAGCTTTGCCGCCAAAGGAAATGACTTTTTCGAATATCATTTTGTTGTCGGTTGCAACAACAACATCGTCAGCAAGACGCGAGCCTTTTGAATTCTTATATACATGTTGTATGACCGGAATGCCTTTCAGGGGTGCAAGAGGCTTGCCCGGAAACCGGGTTGAATCATATCGAGCGGGTATTACAACAATAGCAGACATATTATATGAAGCTAATTATATACTATTACGTCATTAAATCTGAAGCCTTATGTTTATTTAGGGAGTGTAACCTTTAAATAATGCTGGGAACCCACTCTGCACCCCTCCAAGGAGAGGAATTATACATGACAACTTAAATTATTGAGTATAAGATATTTATTATCAAACTGTTTGTCATGCCGGCTTGTCCGGCATTCTTCCTACAAGAAAGATTCGCGACAAGCGGAAATGACACAGCATGCTCAAAAACTTATGACGCTGTGTATAGATGAAAATCCCCTCTTGGGAGGGGTGGGTTGTTTTATGCGCTGTGAGGGAGTAAAGGGGGAGTTGCTTTTTCAAACTTACCTCCACTCAACTATCTTTTCCGTTATCAGATAAGATAATGAAGTGTTGGGTTCCGAACTCGCACCATTGAACTGAATGAAATTCTAAGGATTATAAGAAGAAATCAAGATGTAACGTGAAACTGAGAGATACGTACCTGGAATAGTATAAATGAGCCATATTGACAATTTGACAAGCTCACACTGTCTCAGTTCCATCTGTATCCGCTGGTACGCATTCTACTCTAGTGGCTCGTTATCACTTTTATTTGTTTATACCGTTAATGCCGTTGTTGTTAATCTGAGCGTGATCGAAGTATGAGAGCCACAATCTAAAACCATCATGTTTCCAGCATGAGTTTGTCTGCCGGTTTCGTGTGCCAAAGGCGCTGGAACCGGAAGAACCAGATATAACCAAATCAGAAAAAGAAGTTAAAAAAAAGAATGATATTTACAAGCGTAAGAATAAGAACTGCAATTTTAGCGCCAGTTCCCCAAGTCATAAGTCCTCCATATCTGTCTTTTTTGTTCATGTATATATCTCCAGTAAATACCAATATGCAAACAATAAAAATTCCAGGGAATATAAAGTATGTGAGGAAACCAAAAAAAATGAGTAAAACATTTATGAATGCCCTTCGATACCATGGAACTTCATTGTAATTGGTAATTCTTCTGGTTTTGATAGGTTGAATATTTTTTTTGGTCTCATGGGCTGGTATGGATACAATCGTTTCGGATTGATTGTTTGTTTTATTTTGAGGCTTGTTTTTTGAGGACAAACTTTCAGCCTCCTCTAAAAAACTAGCAATATTAGTATGACCTGAATCATTCGCAGCCTCAACTGCTGATTTTCCAAATTCATTTCTCAAACTTAGATCGGCACCAGATCTAACAAGTAATTTTACCGTATCGTATTTACCAATATGCGCGGCCAATATTAAAGGTGTATGTTTTCCATATACATTTTGATCATTAATATCTACTCCTGCTTCAATAAGCTCTTTTACAACTTCAGTATGCCCTTTTATTGCAGCCAACATTACAGCAGTTTCACCTTTGTAGTTCTTGGTGCCTATATCAGCACCAGCCGAAATCTGTTTTTTCACAGTGGCAACATCACCTGCTGCAGCAGCATTAATAAAAATTTCATTGGAAGCAACATCCACAATTTTCGATAAATCTATTTGCTCACCTGATACGGGAACACGCACTTCCCTTGGTATTGACTTTCCCCAAAAAGTTATTGGACTGGGTGGTAACTCTTTCCCAGCGTTTAGTTTTTCATTTTGACCGTACCATTTCCATCTGTTTCTATCTTCATTACGATCGATATCCCATTCAGCCACAATAAAACCGCAGTGCGGACAAAAAACTCGTGGTCTAAAATCGCCATGGCCTAGTGGATTGTTTACGGATGAGTTTGGGGTGTCTTGCTGGTTATATGCTTCATTCCAATCAAATGAATTACTACATTTAGCACATTTAACCTTAGTAGTGTTTTCTTCTTGCGGTTCTATTTTTGATGAAACTACAGACGGTTTTTCTTGAACAAATTTAGGGCATAGTTCATCGGATTCTCCTTTAAAGGTTCCCAACATTTCGCCAAAAGGATCTTTAGTTATAAATCCTTTGCATCTGTTATTACTTTCCAAAAACTTGCATTTTGGGCATTGGGTTGAATTATATGGAATTAACGAAGCAGATCTAAATGACATTCCGAAAACCTCCTTTTAGATAACGACCTGGGTGAGTGGCGTGCCAAAAGCCTTGCCCGATAAGGCCGCAGTATATATTCGCGTCCCTCTCTACCCTATTGATATGCATTTTTTCTTTTCTTTCTGCCAAAAAGCTAATATAATTACAAAATGAAGTGTATCTCTAAATACTTATTTTTCATTCATTAGGATTTAACTGTCTTCTATCATTTCCAGCAAGTATTCAGCTTGGGATTTTGTATAAGCCATGCCTGCCATATCATACATTTCTTTTGCCAACTGAATGGCAGTTCTTGCATATGCAGCAGCTTCCTTTATTCTTCCTTGCTTGTTAAGTTCAACAGCTTTTTTGTAATTTTCATCGTGTAATTCTCTTTTATCCATTTGACCTCTCATTATAGCTGACCCTAAATGTTTCTTACCGAATAATGAGCACCTCTAGACTATCATGTTATGTGCCACTTATATGCGTATGAGCAGGACCGACATGCACGTGGAGTGATTTGTTAGGCATTGGCCTTTCTGAAATCAGCCCTTAGCCGATCCAATAATCAGAAGAGAAATCGTTCCAACGAATGTCACCGCAGAAAATATTGTTCCGAGAATGGCAAATATCTTCTTTCGGTCTTTCTGGATAAGTCCCGCAATACCGAACCCCAACGCCACCAGACACAATAAAATAAATGCAATAAGGAGTAGGCCAACAATGGCCGCCCCCGCAGTTTCTTTGCCAATACCCGAAGTCACCATCACTCCTATGCTAACAGTTACTAGGAATATTGAGATGCCCGCTACGATACTGATTATGAAAGATACAATCCCAAGTCTTGAGTGTTTCTGTTCCATGTTTTCTCCTTGTTGATGATGTCTAACAATTAATATACGAACCTTCTATTTCCCGCGATCATGGACTGAATATAGCGTAAAAAAGTCATATTATTTAGCACCTGCTTTCTTTAAGATAGAAATAATTTCTTTATATTTTAATTCATCTGCTTCCGGGTAATCATCATATTTGGATGCAAGCATAAGAGGGGTCCAACCGTCACTGTTCTTGACGTTAATATCAGCGCCCCTATTGATCAGCTCTTTTGCATTGTCAGGCTGATTAAATCGCAGGGCATACATAAGAGGGGTCCAGTTACCACTGTTTATGACGTTAATATCAGCTCCGCTGTTTATTAAGTGTTTTGCAACTTCAGGCAGTTTGGACTGCAATGAAAAAATTAAACGTTGAGATTTACTATTGCTTAGCTCATCTGCCTGTTTTAGATCAAGATATGCTTTTTCTCTATCATCTATATGTAAATATGCTTCAGCCCTGTACATGAATATGCGGAAAAGTGTTTCTTTGGATTTATCGTCATATTTTGCGTATGGTATAAAAGGTTTATCAATGTTCTCTGGTCTAAAAATCATAGCCTTACCATAATCTGATATTGCTTGAGCGTAATTTCCCAACATAAAGTAAGCCTTGCCCCTGTTTTCGTAAACCTGGAAAAACTCGGGACTGCTTTTAAAACTTTCGTCAAAGTCAGCTATAGCCTTTTCATATTTTTCTACTTCATGGTAGCTACAACCACGCAGCATATATGTGAACGGACAAGTTGAATTTTCGAGGGCTTTATCACATTCAGCTATGGCCTTTTCATATTGCCCCTGATTGAAGTAATTTAGTGCTCTGTTGTACCTTGTTCTGTTCTGTATCCAGGCGCTACTCTGATAGGTTACCTTGTTGTATTCATGCTTGACATTATAAAGGACAAATTTTGTCTCGTATGTATTGTTTGCATCCGCAGTAAAATCGATCGTAAATACTTGACCCCTAACATTTCCATAACCAAATTGTTGTGGAACCGGGAGTATTTTGATAGTATGTGCGCCGGGAAGAACATCAATGAAATAGAAAGTTGTCATCTGAAATGCCTCGCGTGGATATGCTTCGCCATCCAAAGAAATAAGGTTAACATTAGCAGAAATCAATATTCTGGCAATTTTGTCCCTTGATAATTCCGGCCCTTTATAGGCTCTTTTTATTGTTGCTGCACAGCCCAGTATCGATACAAGGCATAACAAAACAAGTACTCTGACAAAAAAAGCTTTGAATCTCATCTTTGTTACCTCCTGGAACCTATTCTGATCACAAACTGAAGCGACCTATGATAGATTTCTTTCTATTTCTTTAAGGAATACTTCAAACCAAGCGCTCTCTCTAGTTTTTAACTATGTTAATTATTCATGCTCGTGTGCCCATAGTTAAACACCAAAAGTAAGTTACACTATTTGAAGGATTTTGAAAAGAGCAAAATTCACGGCTGTCAAGCCAAATTCTTTTCTTGACAATACATGCAAATATCGTTATATTTGAATATATACAAATTTTTAGGAGGTCATTGAATGCTTTGTACAGATAATAGAATAGAGATCTTAAAGAACATCGCCCACCCTGTGAGGATAAAAATTCTCGAGGAACTTATCAAAGGCGTTAAGTGCGTAAGCGATTTCGAAGAGTTCCTTGAGGTGAGCCAGCCGAATATATCCCAGCATTTATCGCTTATGAGAAGGTCTGGGATCATTGATTTTTATGTTGATGGAAGACTTAAGTGTTACTTCCTCAGAGACCCTATGATCCCGGATCTGATAGAAGTGATCAACAAAAACTACAAACAGGAGCTGCCGGCCCCGGCATGCTGCCCGGTAACCAAGAAGGGCAAATATCCTGGTGATAGGAGGAATTAATGAAAACTGGAATAATTATTTATTCTAACGACACTGAAACAGTATGGAACGCCTTCAGATTCGGCAATTTTGCCATTAAAGAAGGTAATGAGGTAAAAGTCTTTCTAACAGGAAAAGGGGTAGAAGCAGAATCCCTTGATACAGAAAAATTTCGTGTCACACAACAGATGAAAGATTTTGTTAAAACAGGCGGCATAATCCTGGCCTGCGGTACATGTCTTAAAGTAAGAAATCAGGATGCAACAGATATCTGTCCTCTCTCTACAATGAAGGACATGTATGCCTTAGTAAAAGAGAGCGACAGAATTTTAACATTCTAAAGGAGAATATATGCAAAAAGAAATCGTCATGTTCCTTTCAACAACCCCGTACAGCTTCGAAAATACTCACACTATTTTCAAGCTCGCTGATGCGGCGTTGAAAAAAGGGCATAAGGTAAGGCTTATAGCATCCGGTGATGGGGTCTTTTCGATTGTAAAAGGACAACTTCCACAGTCACTTTCAGCCTTAGAAGATCTGGCAGGCAGGGGGCTTAAAGTGGACATATGAACAGGCTGTATGAAGACCCGCGGTCTTGCGGGTGAAGACTCTGTTGAAGGCGGAGAAATGAGTTCGCTGAAAGGTCTTTTAACTGTAATAAAAACAAACCCGGTTTTTCTGAATTTCGGGATATAAGGGAGCAGACATGGAAACTCTTAATGTAATTCTGAGAAGGCCGCCATACGGCACAGTTGATGCGCCGGAGGCGATCCGTCATGCACTTGGTGGAATCACTAATGATATGAAAGTAAGGCTGGTCCTTCTGGATGGCGGGGTTAATGCTGCGCGGAAAGAACAGGATATTACAGGTACCGAATATTTAAGCGCAGGAGAAGGAATTCAAGATTGTATTGATATGGGAGTGGAAGTTTATGCTGACGAGTTTTCTTTGAAAAACGAACATATTAATAAAGATGGAATAGTCGAGGGTGTAATTGTTTCAAACAGTACAGATATCGCTGAAATTCTAAAAGAAGATTGTACTACCATGATTTTTTGAATGAACCTCCCAGCTGTAATGACAGATAGGTACCCAAGTAATTCCCCTCCCTTGAGGGGAGGGGATAAAGGGGAGGGTGAAACAACTGAATCACCCCCACCCTCGCCCTCCCCCCTCAAGGGAGAGGGTACTAGAGGGAGACACTTCAGCAGAAACTGTGGAGTATTGATAATTAATAACAGGAGGCAAAAATGATAGTAATTGTAAAAAGCTCACCTGACACACCTGA
>MHDW01000177.1:23741-25125 GCA_001803645.1 Nitrospirae bacterium GWC2_42_7
TTGCGCTGATTCAAAACGGCGTCTACTTCGCGCAGAAGGAAATGCTCGAAGGATTCTGCGGCACAGCTTATGTGCTCGGGGACGACACCAGATTAAGGGGCCTGAACAGAGATGAGATCGACAAAGCCATAAGAAATATTGATTATGACGGACTTGTTGATCTGATGGCTGAAAACGACAAGGTAATAGGAATGTTCTAAAAAACAGTAGCAAGTAGCAAAGGGTAGGAAATTCTTTTCCCCTAACTACTTACTACTAAAAAAAAGAGGAGGTAACATGGCAAAAATAGTGGTATTGGGAGGTTCGTTTGGAGGACTTACCGCTGCGTTCGAACTGAAGAGGCTTCTGGGTAAAAAGGCTGATGTTTCAGTTGTTTGTGATGACGATAAATTCGTATTTGTCCCGTCACTCCCCTGGCTGTCCATGGGTTGGAGAAAGGCAGCAGACATAACATTGCCGCTAAAGCCAATCCTGGAGAGAAAAGGCATATCTTTCGTCCATGAAAAGGCAAAAGGTGTTGACGCCGACGCTTCCAAGGTCTTAACTGAAACAAGAGAAATACCATATGACTACCTTGTTATATCAACCGGCCCTTATCTGGCCTTCGAAGAAGTTCCGGGCCTCGGCCCTGATAAAGGTCATACGGAATGCATCTTTACCCTCGATCAGGCCGAGAGGGCAAACAGCGCGTGGAACAAGTTTATCGAGTCTCCCGGCAGTGTTGTTGTCGGCTCAGTGCAGGGAGTAAGCTGTTCCGGGCCGCCTTATGAATACGCCTTTGAGATAGACGCAGAACTCCGCCGCAGGAAGATAAGACATAAAGTGCCGATCACCTTTGTTACCTCCGAACCCTATGCCGGCCATTTCGGAATAGGAGGCTTGAGGAACTCAAAGTTGATGATGGAAAACGAG
Organism: Nitrospirae bacterium GWC2_42_7; assembly: GCA_001803645.1. GTDB lineage: Bacteria > Nitrospirota > Thermodesulfovibrionia > Thermodesulfovibrionales > UBA6898 > GWC2-42-7. Next base: position 24,654 of record MHDW01000177.1, read on the forward strand.
TTTGCAAATCGTGATATCAAGGTTATAGCGAACACTGCTGTTGAAGAGTTTACGCCCGGCGAGGTGAAACTTAAGGACGGCACAAAACTTCCATTCAAACTTTCGATGTTTGCGCCTGCAATGAAAGGCGTCCCGGCAGTTGCCCACCTTGGAAATCCACGGGGATTTATACCTGTGGACGGGAGATACAGGCATACAAAATACAAGAATATTTTCACCGTTGGAGTTGCTGTTGCTATTGCGCCGCCGGAGCAGACCCCTGTTCCCACAGGCGTGCCCAAGACAGGCTTCATGACTGTAAGAATGGCAAAGGCTGCGTCATCAGCCATAGCGTCTGAGATAACAGGCAGCGCCCCTCCGGAGGAACAACCACTCGGTGTCATGTGCCTCATGGATATGGGTGAGACCGCAGCATACATGAAGGCAAACCCGTTGCTTCCACCACGGCAGGAGTCGGAGTTAAAAGGCGGGA
>MHDW01000177.1:25158-26894 GCA_001803645.1 Nitrospirae bacterium GWC2_42_7
TGAGTAACTTGCCATGAAGCAAGAGGTTTTAGAATTTCATGCAGAATTTTGCAAAACCTTTTCGAGTCCGAAAAGACTTGAGATATTGTGCATTCTTAAAGAGGGCGAAATGACTGTAACCGATATAACCATGAAGCTTGGCGTCCCAAAGGCAAGCGTGTCTCAACACCTGACTGTGATGCGTCTCATGGGAATTCTCAAGTCAAGAAGGAGCGGTACAAATATTTACTACAGAATAGCCAACAAAAAGATTACACAAGCCTGCAGTCTTATGCAGGGTGCGCTTGCACACCTGATGGAAGGTGTCGCATCAATTTCGAAACAAAAAGTTGCAGCCGCAATGAAAGGATACAAATACAATGTCAAAAGTAACTAAAAATGTATCAGTAATGTGTTTCCATGATGAACTCTGTCAAGTATACAATGCCCTTATGACAGCATTAAGCCTGCTCAGGGAAGGCTCCAAGGTCACGATATTTTTCGGCTCAAGGGGTGTAAATGCGATCCATAAGGACAAGGTCAAGGAACTGAAATGTCTGCCTGATCAACCCAAAGAGATGGGAGATGCTGTCATGAAAAGGATGGAAGAGATGGAACTGCCCTCAGCCGAGGAACTGCTTTTTATGGTGTATAAAGAAGGCGCTCAAATGCTTGCCTGCCCACTCAATGTCCCTTTATTTGGTATGTCAAAGGCAGACTTTGTTGAAGGTGTAGAGCTTGCAAACCCCTCAACCTACTACAAAGAGGTCCTGGTTCCGGCGGATATGAATCTGACTTTTTAAAAATATTATCACATGCAAATTTTATTATGCTTGCATGTTTTGGAGGTGTGAATGAAAAAGTTTTCATTGGTTGAATTTTCTGTTGAGCATCCGAAGCTCATCGTATTTCTTTCTATAGTCATTTCCCTCATCTTTATGTCACAGTTCCCGAAGATGAGGACAGATACAAACCCCAAAAACATGCTGCCTGCGACTTCTGATGTCCGAGTCTGGAACGATGAAGTAGAAAAGACCTTTAGTCTCTATGAAGACATGATAGCAGTCGGCATTGTAAATGAAAAGGGGATACTCAATACAGACACACTCGGCAAGATACAGAGGATAACAGATGAGATACTGAAGATAAAAGGTGTTGCAGCAAGGGATGTCTCAAGCTTCACAACCATTGATAATGTAACAGTCGAAGAAGCAACCCTGAAAGTCGCCCCGTTGATGGCCGAAGTCCCGAAGGATGTCAAAGGGATTGAGTATCTTAAAAAGATGCTCTATGAAAACCCACTGTTTCTGAACCGCATTATCTCGAAAGACGGCAAGACTACTGCGATATATGTCCCGCTTGAAAAAGGCTCTAATGGCAAAGAAATAGCCGATAAGATCAGAGAGATAGTAAATAAAGAAAAGGGAGACGAACAATACTATATCGCAGGCGATCCGGTTGCCCGTGATACATTCGGCGCCGAGATGTTCAAGCTCATGGCCATATTCGCTCCTATTGCAGGGGCTGTCATGCTCTTTGTCCGATATATGATGTTCAGGGACCTGTTCCTTTCTATCACCCTGATGATGGATGCCATGATAAGCATTGTCTGGAGCATGGGGCTCCTTATATGGCTCGGCTATCCTATTCATATTATGAGTTCAATGGCACCTGTATTCCTGATGGCTATTGCAACGGACAGCATGCACATTTTTAACGAATTCTATTTTCGATATAGAGAAACCAGAAACAAGAAA
>MHDW01000178.1:0-1009 GCA_001803645.1 Nitrospirae bacterium GWC2_42_7
CCATCAGAAATTCCGCAAGGTTCTCTGCGCGGATACCTGCAGGGAATGTGAACGTCAGGGTTTCATTGAAGTAGTACTCATCCCCTCTCATCGCCTGTCTGGGTTCAGGGAATCTTTCCATGTAGTCATCTATCACCCTCAGGAGTTCGTTCCTGACCTCACTGACGTCTCCGAAATCATATGGATCAATACTCGAAAGATGTTCTGCCAACGCCCTTTCTTCAAGGCTCTCTCCTGCCCAGTGTGCAAAATCATTTGTATGCTCATGGATATGTTCTTTCAGAAAATACTGGTAGGTATGGTGAAAAATGGAGTTGCTGCTGACCGAAGAGATCACATCCCTTAATTCACGGAGGTCCTTTGCCTTTTTCCCTGTTGCCTTAAGGATGCTTACACACTCCTTAAATTCAAACGGTGTTATTTCTGCCATTCTTTCTCCTCTCTCAGATATACTGTCCTGTGCGGGAAGGGGATCTCAATGCCTTCCTTTTTAAACCGCCGGAATATCCTCTTCCTTAGTTCATGCTGGGCCAGGTACTGGTCCACGAATTCCTGGACCTGGCATATAAGTGTGAAATCAAGTGAACTCTCGCCGAAACCCGGTATGAACCTTACAAAAGGCTCAGGGTCTCCCAGAAGCCCGGGGATATCTCCAACACCACTCTTTGCTTCTTCAATAAGTATCTTTTCAACTTTGTCAGGATCAGATGAATAACTGACTCCTATCGGGATCAATAACGACATCCGCTTTTCCGGCAGATAATAATTGGTCACAATGCTCTGTGAAAGCTTGCTGTTCGGGATCACAACCATATTGTTAGGAAGCATTCTTATCCTTGAAGTCCTCCATGTAATGTCCTCTACATATCCCTCCTGACCTGTCTCAAGCCTTATAAAATCTCCAACCCTTATGGATTTTTCCACTAAAATATGTATGCCTGCAAAAAGGTTCGCCAGAGTATCCTGAAGCGCAAGAGCTACAGCAAGGCCGCCGACACCGAGGGCTGTA
>MHDW01000178.1:1028-1957 GCA_001803645.1 Nitrospirae bacterium GWC2_42_7
GAATCACTGCTTTCATCATTCCGTAGGCAAGACCGGTAGTAGGGAGCGGGAGATTCGATTTCTGTATGTAGTTTTTGAATACCTTGCCCGCAAGGTTCGCGGTAGCAAAAGATATTGAAAGGATAACTATCACATGGATGGCCTTGCTGAAATAAAACACGTATTTGGCCGGAAGCTCGGAAACCGCAACACCGATATACAGTCCAATAGCTATAGCCCAGTAAATCGAAGGGCCTCTGAAGGATTTTATTATGATGTCATCTATCTGTGTATCTGTCCTCCCGGCCCATTTATGGAGAATTCTGAAAGTAATGCCCCTGATAATAAGCAGGGCAACAGAAGATGATATAAATATAACTGCCGGTATGAGTAATCGCTCAAGATTAATATCCATAAAAGGGCCTCCCTTCATTAAATTTTACTGCAATTTAAGACTTCTGGAAAATATTTATTTCAATAATGATCAAAGGCCGCTGTTTACAGCTCCAACCTTATGGATAAGGTCAGTCCTTATCCATCTTTTTTGTCTGCTGGTTTTTGTTGCACCTTTTCAGAAACTATCGTCGTGGTAGAAATTGAAGCGAGCTTGACGTTCATGGAGTCCCTTGATCTGATAAATTCGGCCATCAACTCTTTTGGGACTGCTTTTCCGTGTGGTATCTTTACTGATAATGGATTAACTGCCCTGTTATTGATCCTCATCTCATAGTGAAGATGTGGGCCTGTTGCAAGTCCGGTCTGACCGACATAACCGATGACCTGTCCCTGGTCAATTCTTGAACCCTTTCTGATCTTTGTGTTTATCCTTGAGAGATGTCCGTAATATGTTGAATAGCCTCCATTATGTTTTACGATTATCAATCTGCCGTACTGCCCCTTGTAGCCTGCAAAAACAACATTCCCGTCACCGGATGCGGATACAGGGGTCC
>MHDW01000178.1:1987-2334 GCA_001803645.1 Nitrospirae bacterium GWC2_42_7
GAAAAACTGGAGCTTATACGCCTGAAACTGAGCGGTGCTTTCAGAAAGGCCTTCTTTAAAGAGCTGCCTTTAGCATCATAATAATCGCTTCTGCCATCATTCGTAAATCTGTAAGCGTTATATGTTTCTTTGTTGTTTATGAATTCTGCAGAAAGTATATCGCCGTATCTTTTAAACTCACCGTCCAGATAAAGGCCTTCAACTACTATCTTGAACTCGTCCTCATTTCTAAGGTCAGTTGTAAAGTCTATGTCCCATGCAAAGATATCCGAAAGCTGGAGAGCCAGAAGAAGGCTTCCCCTGTCCTCACCCATAGATGAAACAAGGTTGTCCTTTATTGTACCGCC
>MHDW01000178.1:2369-2671 GCA_001803645.1 Nitrospirae bacterium GWC2_42_7
TTTTGCTGGCGCAAAATCCTGGGTCTGTGCGGTCTATGATCAGTATAGTATCCTCGTTTATCCAGTATACAAACGAGTTTATTTTGTCGTTGTCGTCCAGTATTATCTTGTAAGGCTGTCCGGGATAGAGTTTTCTGAGCTTGTGAACAGCTGCTGATGCCTCTTTTATACTGAAAAGCTCGGTCATGTCGAGATCATATTTTTTGAAAATACCGGAAAGTGTCTCGCCCTTCTTTATATTCCCTGATATTTCCTTTGGCTCTGCCTGTGTCTCAGTCTGAATATCTTCCTGCGGCCCGTGA
>MHDW01000178.1:2679-14755 GCA_001803645.1 Nitrospirae bacterium GWC2_42_7
GAAATCCCTTCTTACAGCAAAAACAAGAACTGTAACAAAAACTAATGCTATCAGCCATTTCTTCATCAAAAACTCCTTTTGCTGCTTTTTTGAGGCCTGTCCGTCCGTACTACTTAATCGAAAGTCAAAGCTCTCAAGCCTTCTGACGCAGCAGCCCTGCAAATTTTTTCATCAGGAGAAGAGAACCTTATGGACAGATCCTTTCGGAGGTTTTTTATGGTCATTGCCGCCGACAGATACATAGCACGTATTATATCAGAAGAGGTCCTGTGCGGACAAAATTATATGCATTGACTTAATTAAGGTTACTTGCCTGCTTCATCTTCTGTGCTTTTAGAGGAAGCTTTCTTCAGCGATGATTTAAATCTGAACCAGTACGCGATGATCATTCCGAGCAGCATACCCAGAAGAACCAGAAGATATATCACAATGGCAAGGGATGCCTCAAATTTCCAGACGAGAAAAGATATGGAGACCGGAACAGCGTTCTGAACAGAGAAAATAGTTATTAATGTGATAATTATAAGTCCTATAATAAAAACAGGCATCTCATCCTTCTTTCCTCCTTAATTTATTAAACTACCCCGCCGACCCTGCCTACCGGCAGACAGGTCTGCGGCTGGAAGGTTTATTTCTTAACTTTTGACTTTACGGTCTTCTTAGTTGTCTTTTTCGAAGTTTTCCGTTTGCCTTCAAGTTTTGTGATCTCTGCCTCTATTTTCTTGATCCTGGCAAGGATCGCCTTTACCTTGCTGTCAAGCATGGGGTTTTTGACCTTGGAACTTAACTCATGAACTTTTCCGCCAAGTGCTGCTATCTCATGCTGCACCTTTGTCTTCAGGTCAAAGACCTGGTACTGCCGTTTCCCTTCGTCTGTAAGCTCCTCGGTTTTTTTTCTGACAACTGCTGCACCTTCTTTAACAACCTCCATGCTGTCCTTGAACCCTGCCTGTAGATCTTTTTTTACCTTTTCCCAAAAGTTCATCTGCTTTCCTCCTTTAATTTATTATTCTGCCAATAGGCTGCTTTAAACCGGTTAGAAGACCTTTTTCTTTTTACCGGGTTTACTGTCTAAATGTTTGTTGTCTTCCTCAACAGCCTTCTTGATCTTGCCAAGGATATCAGGTATTGCTGCTGTGACCCTGTCCCAGCTCGAGATCAGCGGAACTCCAAGAGGGTCTTCCATTATTATCTCAGCAGCCTTTTTTATGCCGTTCGTGAAAGTATCCACTGCAAGGCTCTCCTCATGCCTGTCAAAAACAAGCCCGTTTATAGCAGCATCATCCTCAAAACGCTTCAGCATGTCCTGTGCTGTCCTTACATAAGTTGAAACCAGGGTCTTGAACATCCCATCAGAGAAAATGATCCCTTCAGAGGCCAGTGTTCTAAAAATGGACTTACTTATGTCAACACACATTTTATGCAGTCCCTTGCTTGCATCTTCTTCTGACAATATCTGATGCTTATGCTCATAGTTCTCAGCAATATCGACCTGACATACCCTGCGGAGAGACGTATTTCTGTAAACTTCCGCAAGAACGCCGACCTCGAGCCCCCAATCTCCGGGGATTCGATTAATTCTTGCCATGTCTATATCCATCGAAAATTCACCTGCAAGAGGATATCTGAAGCTGTCAAAGAAGACAAGAAGGGGATGATATCCAATGATCTTCTGGAGCGACCTGATAAGCGGAGTAACAAGCAGCCTTGTGGCCCTGCCGTGGAGCCTGTCGGTCACTCTGCTATAGAACCCCTTGCAGAAGTCATAGTCAAGGCTTGGATTAACTACAGGGTAGCACAACCTTGCAAGCATACCCCTGTCATAGGTGACAATATCGCAGTCATGGAGTGCAATAACGTGGAAGTCAAGGTTCGAAAGTACATACCCATATGCCATCCATGCTGATCGCCCTTTGCCTGTCTCTCCTACGGGAAGCCCGGCAGCCTCGATCGTCTTGTATATTTCATCTATTCGTGGACCGGTATTCCATATGATGCTTGTCTTTTGGGGAAGAACAGAGAAAAAATCCTTTGCATATCTAAACTCCTCCTCTGTGGCAGGCCCGAGCGTAACAACTATTTCCTTGATATATTTAACTTCCTTAAGTTCCCTTACAATACCCTTAAGTGCGTCTCCTTCAAGTTCGCTGAAAAGAGACGGTAAAACAAGGGCGATCGGTCTTTCCTGTGCATACCAGGACAGTTCTGACTCGATCTTATCAAGATTAAGGATCCCGAGCTTATGAAAGGTTGCAACAACACCTGTCTGATAAAAATCTGACATTACACACCTCCAGAGAAATACACTTTTAAAAGAAGATTCAAGATTATTATACAGGAATTTACCTGCATATCAAAGATATTAGATGTGTTCAGAAACTGTATATTAATTAGTGCTGTGTATACATTCAGTTCCTCTGTCTGTCATTCCCGAAGTTAGCAGTCGGGAATCCAGGATTCCCTGTGAAAACGGGGAGCCAATACTTTTTCTGGTTCCCCTTCTTCAAGGGGACGACGTCAGGATACCCGCTGCCTAAGGCACCTACTTCTGGCTTCGCGGGTATGACAAAATAATGACATTGATACACAGACACTAATTCCTGCCACTGAGTTTAATTTTTGTTTGGAATAATCTTTTCTCCTGTATAATTTAAGTCATGACAGCTATGGATCAAAAAAAGATCGCAAAAGAAATATTTCAGTCCGCATTAAAGGCTGTTGACCCTTATGAAGCGGTCAAGCCGTATGCAAAGAAGATACATGTGATCTTTCAGAATGGCTGGTACAAAAAGCTTTTAGTGGCAGGGTTCGGAAAAGCCTCATGCCATATGGCAAAAGCCATGGAAGATGAATTCCAGGGCAAGATAGATGCAGGAGTGATAATTACAAAATATGGGCACAGCATAGAGCAGAAATCTTTTAAAGTAAAAAACGATTCCTTAAAAAAAGCTGCCGAGCTGTCAAGCCGCCAAGCTTTCAAGCTGTTCGAAGCCGGCCATCCTGTTCCTGATGAAAACGGGATTCAAGGGACCGAAGAGATCATTAAACTTCTTAATGACACTGATGAAAAAACCCTGTTGGTCTGTCTTATCTCAGGAGGAGGTTCTGCGCTTCTTGTTTCTCCTTATGAAAACATATCATTGAAAGACAAGCAGGCTATCACAGGACTGCTTCTCAAGTCCGGAGCAGATATAAATGAACTCAATACAGTGAGAAAGCATCTCTCGAAAGTAAAAGGCGGAAGACTTGCAGAGGCTGCTTTCCCGGCACGAGTGATATCTCTGATCATCTCGGATGTTATAGGTGACAAGCTCGATGTCATAGCATCAGGCCCGACCTCGCCTGACAGCACAACTTATATAGAAGCCTTAAGCGTTATAGAAAAATATGGATTAACAGATAAGGCTCCCCAGTCTGTATTAAAAGTATTAAGAAAAGGGGCGACTGGAGTGATTCCTGAAACTCCGAAGGCTGACAGCAGCATATTTGATGATATTGATAACATGATCATTGGGAGCAACAAAAAAGCCCTCGGGACTGCAAAGGCCAAAGCTGAAACTTTTGGCCTTGATGCTGATATCCTTTCATCAGAAATAACAGGAGAGGCAAAAGAAGTTGCAAAAGAGCTTGCGCAGAAAGCGATAGCAATTAAGAATTCTGGAAAATTAAAACAGCCGCGCTGTCTGATCTCTGGCGGTGAAACAACAGTCATAGTTAAAGGCAACGGCCTCGGGGGCAGAAATATGGAGCTTGCTCTTGCTTTTGCATTTGAGATCGAAGGTATTGAGGGGATAACACTTCTTTCAGCAGGAACAGACGGCACAGACGGGCCGACTGATGCTGCGGGCGCAATTGTTAATGGACAGACGCTTATCAAAGCAAGGTCGCTCGGACTTGATCCTCAAAAATTCCTGAACAATAATGACTCTTACAATTTTTTCAAAGAAATTGATGGGTTGCTTATCACTGGTCCGACTGGGACTAATGTGATGGATATTCAGATAATGATTGTGGGGGGATGAGAATATTTGTTTAAAGAGATCCCGCCGGTTGTTTGGAGGGTTGCTCTATGCTTTTAAAAAACCGGGCCCCTTACGAAAATTTAGGTCAGCCGAAGCGTATAAAATTTCAGCATGTCCGAGTACCGATGTCAGGGACGAGTTCTGAAATTTAGTGAGGCAGACCGTCACGGAGTGAAATTTTAGTCGGGGTGTGTGCTTTCGGGCACTTTTCATTCGCACTAAAGAAAAGCGCCCGGGGTTTAAGGGGCAGAGCCCCTTTTATTGGAATACTTCATACACGGGGTTTCACCCCGGACCCCTGTTACTCTATGCTCTTAGCTCTATGCTTTTTTTGTCAGTCCGCATGTCTTAAATTTTTCTGGTCTTTACTATTCACGAATCACGCTTCACAATTCACGGTCTTTAATTCCTTTCCCTCTGTTGCTCTATGCTCTATGCTCTATGCTTCTCTCACTCGCTGTTTGTTACTATTCACCCTTCACGCATTACGCATCACGGTCTTCTTATTACCTGCCCCATTAGCCTCCTTGCAGAGTTTATTTTCGGTCTTTGAGTGTGGTATGATTTATTCATACCATACGAGGAGGTTCTTAAATGGCAACAGCAGTAAAGAAGACAATCTCTCTCTCTCCTGAGCTCGCCAGTGAGGCTGAAGAAACAGCCCGTGAAGAAGGAAAGACCCTGAGCGCTGTTATACAGGATGCCCTGCGCCTTTTGAGAAAGGAAAGAATGAAGAAAGAGCTCAAAGATATGCAGGGATACTGGAGCATGAAGGCAAAAGAAAAAGGCGTGCTCACAGAAAAAGATCTTCAGAAATACCTCAGCAAATGAGGGTAGTTTTTGATACGAACATATTTATTTCTGCATTCGTCTTCCCGGGCACTCAGGCAGAAAGTGCGATCATCAGGATACTCGAAGACAAAGACGTACTTCTGCTGTCAAAGCCTATAATCGATGAAGTTCTAACAGTAATGTCTTCAAAATTCAGCCGTGATAGGGAAGCTATCAGCCGTGTTGCTGTCTATCTCTCAGAATTAGGGCAGAACATTGACACAAAGAAAAAAGTCAGCATTCTGAAGGACGAGCCGGACAACAGGATCCTTGAATGTGCGATCAGCGGAAAGGCCGATGCGGTCGTGACCGGCGATAAACAAATGCTTTCTTTGATTGAATACCAAGGGATCAAAATAATCACCCTCAAGCAGTATCTTCAAATGATGTAGAAGCCTTTACCGTGCCTGCCTGCCGGTATCTGTCTGCCGATAGGTTGAGGCATGCTCGCCTAAGTTTCCGAAGGGGAATACAGACTTGCCAGCTTGTCGGCTTGTTCGCTTGCCAGCTTCTTATGCTTGCTGTTTGTTACTGTTCACAATTCACGGTCTTTAATGCCTTTCCCACTGTTGCTCTATGCTCTTCGCTCTATGCTTCTGCTATTCAGATAATAATAGTAGTAGGAGGATTTTGAGATTTACTCACAGAAACAAACATCTTTGATTATTCCAAATAGACTGAAGAGTTCAATCCGGATTGCTTAGTCAATACCACAATCCAAAACCTGCCCCTGCCAGATAACCGCCAGACTGAGGCAAACCTTACGGTGTTAGAGTCTTAAGTCCTTCTTGGATAGCTATCTTGCAAAGTCTCTGATCTGCCGAAACAAAGGTAATGCCATCGCTCTTCATATTCAGGGCGATTGCCAGTTGAATGCTGTCAACCGGCTTCATGTATCTTTTCAGTATAAGGTCTTCGGCCTTTATAACATCTTCGGCCGTAATATCCAGAATTGTCATGTTCAGAGTGACGATGTCCCTGTAAAAGAAATCGCGCTGCTGCTGAAATTGAATCTCTGTGGTAATCTTATCGACCTCGGAAAGACGCTTCAGGTTGGAAATCATCTCTACGATTGTAATTGAAGAAATGTAAAGCGAGTGGCTATGGTCTTCTAGAATACGGGTGACTGCCGTGGTCCCCTTCTCAGGCTGGTATCTCTTAAAAAGTGCGCTTGTGTCTATGAAAAAAGACATGCTTTATCGCTTCTCTCTATCCTCGATAACCCGTTTGGAAAGAGAAATGCCAATGCCCGTAAGACTCTTCTGTATATCTTTTAGAGTAACGTCAGTATGTCCTTGCTGCTTCGCATGACGGTGCAACTTTGTGCTTATATGTGACTGGCCCATGACTTTGGCAAGTGCCTTGCTCATACTATCGATACCTCCTTTCTTTAAGTCTATTCTATCACAGCAATGGACAGGATTGTCCATACCGCACTATCGAGTTTCCGTACTTTTGCTTTTGTCATTGTTTTATATCTTTCTGCCTTCCGAACTTCCGAGCTTCAGCATTATTGCACTTTTGATCTCCAGAACTGTTGCTCTGATATTCCACAAATACAAATATGCAAAGCCAGACACTGCCAAAGATAGCATCTAGAGCTGATAGTACATGGGCGGAACCTGACTTTATTTTAGGTTGGTACGCATTACTACTTAGTACAGGAAGCGCAGAAGAACATTTATGTCACGCCATAGAAAAAGACCATAGAGCGCTATTTCGTATTGTAAATAACGACGTATGTAAGCAATACCCTCATATACTAAATAAACTGAAAGCAAAGTACCAGGATCATACCGAAATTAGCCCTAACAAATCGCTCTAGCTGAAATTACACAGCTTGCAGCTAAGACCTGAGTTATAATTTCTCCTGAAAATCTTCACTGCAGAACCTTCTATAAGAACGTTGCTTAGGAGGTGCAATCAACAAAGCACTCTTACCGTTTTATTAAATTATTTCTTTCTTCAATCCATCATTTATGCTATATTCTTTTCATGATCGCGGGAAACAGTTGGATTTTTTCAGAGATAGGGGGAAGCTTTGTTTGATTCCTTAGATATCAGCCAATACCTTGGAGGGATAATTTACGTAAAAATATATATCAACCGCTTCAAAATTCGTTTAGTCGGAAAAAATCTCGAAAAAGATTTAACAGCATCAAAACCATTCAGCCATGAAAGAATGCTTATCGGAAGTTTTTATGAAGCCGAGTCCTTATTGAAGGAAGGCATTAAAAAGATCTACGGAAGAAAAGTGTTGAGTCCAATAGTCATTATGCATCCTTTTGAGAGAATGGAAGGCGGTCTAACAACAGTAGAAGAGATGGCCTTAAGAGATTTAGGGGCTGCGGTAGGTGCCCGTGAGGTATTTATCGTTATAGGAGCAGAACGCTCCGACAAGGAATTGATTCGTGAATTGAAGACAGCTAGTAAAGGCGCAATGAAACGTATTAGCACTTAGATCAATATATAAATTAATAACTTATGTGGAACATGAACTGGAATACACCTGTGAGGCCATTCTTTAGAGTATTGGGTGCAGTAATAGGAACAGCGCTCGTGGCATATGCATTTCTTGCTTTCACAACCGACTTGAAATATACTTATCATCCAAAACCAGAATGGATTCCAGATGGTATTTTCGGCGGATTGCCTCCGCTTATATTGGGTATCATTTTTGTGATCGTTGCTATTCGGGGAAGATTGTATGGTAAGTAAAAGCTATCAGTTACTTTTTTGTCCGGGCACTGCTTATTCTTCATCGTGAAAACTGAAACTTAAAAAGGTTCTGTCTGACAATCGGGAAAAGTCTTTTCAACTGACATAGGCTCTTCTACGACATGAGCTTCATTGAAAATCTTACTGGAAATTTCTCTTGATTCAGGGGTAGACCCCTTTGACAAAATACGATACTCTTCTAAACCATTATTTCTATATATCTTTATCCAAATAATTGAAGCACGATCCCTGTGTGCTAAAGCCAAGAAACCATAAATTTTATTTCCTTTTAAGGCATAACAATCGTAGTATTTTCCGACAAGATATCCAGGAAATTCTATCGCCGAATATATGCCTGCGCCTAAATAAGCTAAATTATTTATAGGACTGAAAAAAGGGAAATACATGTTATCATTATTGATTGTTTTTTCAGCTATTAAGACAGGTTGATCCAGAAAAGGATCTGTCTTTAACATTGGCGTTATTAGTCTTCCCACTTTTAGTTTGTTCATATATTTACCCCAAAAAACATCATCAGAAACAGAATATGTGATACTAAATTTTGAACCATTAACTGTCATAACATACTCCTGACCATCAGGCGTTGTTTCTCCTTTGCAGATATCAATACTTTCCGAACCATCAATCTGAAAAAGGTCTGCATTTTTAAATCGCATTGATTTACCTTGGAGACGTTCAGAATTCATTTTCTGAGGTAAATACAAAAAACCGGTAGTTTCAGTCAATTTAGTTCTGGTCGGTTTCACAAAAATACGATATGCAGTCAGCGTTAAAACATTCAGGAAAACCATCATTAAAAATGACAACAAGATCGTTAAGGCTGTAATTCTGACTGCTTTGTCTTTATGTCTGTTTTCCGGATATACACCATATGTTCCTGATATTAGATCATGGATTGCTGCTTTATCTTTTCGGAAGTGTGAGGTTATAAATGTGATTATACCCAAAAATAATGTTCCTATAAGCCAGAAACTGATAAAACGACCTAGAGATCTTAAAAGAGTAGGATTCTTGCCATCTTTAGTTTTTATTCTATACCCGCATATCCATCTTGTGAATGTGGTACCGTATAAAACAGGACTTATAATTTGGTCAAATATAAAAATAGTTGCGTAAAAAGAACCATACACATACTTTAGTGGAGATTCTTGTATGGCGAGTGAATTAAAAGAGGAATTGAATAAAATGTTATACAGACCTTCTAAAGCAAAACCTAAAAAAAACATGTCAATCAGTAAGGCAACATGCCTTCTGGATGCCCCAACATAGTTCATCGAAGATCCCCTCTAATTAATCTCTTAAATATATTCTGATTTTTCATCCCCACGACCGAAATAATAGCATATCGATTAATTTCTGTGAATAAAATTGTTTTCGATCCTGTTCGTGGCGTGGCTGAGGCAAGCTTTACATATTTGTATTTGATGTGTTTATTGCTTTAGGGAAATACAACAATACAAACCCTGTCCCTCACACATTGATTTGATTAAATTATTTCTTTCTTCAATCCATCGTTTATGCTATATTCTTTTCATGATCGCGGGAAACAGGAAGTTTACTAAAAACTCAAGAATGGCATTTATGAAATTATTCGCAATATTAATTCTCTTTCAAATCATGATGATGGGATGTGCTACTTCGGGAAAGTATGAAATCAGTAGACCTACTATCGGGGATAAGAGTGGCAGATACAAATATAATAGGATCAGCAAGTGGGACCAGAAAATAAATCTGAGTGGCATAGATCTTTTCGTGGAGCCTCAAAATGATTGGATAGCCTGGAAATATTTTGCCATCACGATTATTCCTGTCTGGTTTTCTAAGGATAAGAGTGTCATGGATGAAGGAACTCCTTTTAGATTTGACCTGGCTTTTTTACCGCATGAGGATGACTTTTCATTTGATCCAATGAAAGTATCTTTACAGGTAGATGGAGTTAGCGATATTAAACCAAATCGAGTTAATGGGCCTATGCCTAAATATCATCACGGAGGATTTTATCCTGATGAGTGGGAGAATGAAGCACTATCCGGCGGACGAGTGCTTTGCGGTGGAGGAAGTACTGATGCACGACCAGAATATCCTATCCTTCTTAAAAAGGAATCTCTTTGGACATGCCTCCAACTTGAATTTGATATTCCAATCCTTTCGCCCAAGCAAAATATTTCATTAAAAATCTATGGACTTACAAAAGATAATCAACATATTGAAATACCAACAATAGTTTTTGAAAAATTGGAAGAAGCAAGAGGCGACTCCATCCCATGAAACGAAGAACGACTTTAGGGACGTTGTTTCCTGAGTTGCATAAATGTCATCTAAAGGATAAATGATTATATTCTGGAAAATATATTTTTGGCTTTTAACAATTCTGTTAATTATTGGTTCTATTACAGATGGTTTTAGCAGCTATTGGGATATTGTTGGTTTACCACTGGATATATGTGCTTTTGTTGGATTCTTCTCCTATGCCTACAGGAAAAAGATATTCAATAAGATTTTTTGGAAATCATTTCTGCCTATATATATAATCTGGGATGTAACATATAATCTGGTAATTTATCCAAAATATAGCGAAGAACCAGTAGAAATAATATACATATTGATTGGATATATTTTCATAGTGCCATTGTACATAGCGCTTTATAGATATGCTTTTAAATTTCTTGAGGGAAAAGAAGAAATTATTGAAAAAGATAGTCCTGAAATAGATCCTCTCGATAATGTCCAATATCCATCAATTCCACGGAGGTACCTGTCAACTGTTATCGACAGTATCCTTGTATTGTCTTTATTCTTCATCATTTCGTTCATCTTCCAAGAGGATAGTTTCTATATAAAAAATATTAGAATTGCTCTTGTTGTGAGCATAGTTATTATATATGAACCTCTTTTCACCAGCAAACTTTGTACCTTGGGCCAAAAGTTAACGAGTATAAGAGTTAGAGACGCTGGTTCTCGTCAAAAAATATCTCTAGTGTCAGCATTTGTCCGGTCATTTGTTAAGTTAATTCTTGGTATTATTTCGTTCTTTTCAATTCCTTTTACAAGAAAGAAACGAGGTGTTCATGACTTTGCCGCAAGCTCAGTCGTAATATTTAATTATCAGGATAAGGATTAAATGCCGTGGTCTGGTATTGAATCTTGGTATTTGATGTGGTTGTTGCTTTTGGGAAATACAAAAATACAAAACCTGTTCCTCACACATTGTTTTTATTAAATTATCTCTTCCTTCAATCCATCGTTTATGCTATATTCTTTTCATGATAGCGGGAAGAGGCGGGAATGAATAAAAGAGCAAAGTTTATCTTATTGAACTGGATTTTCTTAATCTTAGTCAGTGGATATGGTTTGAACCTAGATATTGCTTACAGTGCTCCCAAGCCTTTCTTAGATCAGAAAAAGGTAGTTCCTCCGCGCATGGAATGGAGTAGGGAAATCGTTTCGAGAAGAGGCGGATCGTTTGCTTTCCGCGTTAGATCGCAGGGACCAATCGGAGTCACTATAGTTACAGATAGAGGATACAAAACGGCTATGACGCGTGATGAAAAGTCATTCAAAAAAGATGATGTAATTCTAACCGTCGATTCAAAAGACGGCTTATTTGAAGGGACGGCTACGGTGACTGCGGGTTCGTCATGGTTCATAATAGAAAACCAGACTGATAAGGAAGTTGAAATTCATCTTCAATGCTTTTAGACAAGAATACATAACAACCTCATGCACAGGATCGCTTTTTACTTCCCCGTGATCCGGGCGTAACATGATAATGAGCATAATATTTTGAAAAAAAATCAAATTATCAAGTGTCATTATAATTGTCTCATTATTGTTGGGATTTGGCTATTATTATATCCAGCATTCAGAAGTTGTTTATTCTGAACCTAAATGGGATTGTAACTACTCAGAAAATAAATCGCTGTGCAACGTGTCTTTTGAAATAATAAATAAAACACACATACAACAAACCAGAAAAGTAAGTATACGAGCTATAAAAATTCCAGTTAATAGTAAACGATCGTCCTTAAAAATATATGGTGAGGAATTGTTTGATATAAATTTGGAACCTTTGGAAATTATTAGGATTAATGAAACATTAGAAGTTAATGGAAAGCCTAATGAAATCACAGTCAAGGTATGGAAATGAAGGAACGACTTCAGGGACGTTGTTTCCTGCATTGCATAAATAGGCGAGGCCGGCTGCAAGGATTCATGCAGTAATTCTCACATCGGAATGTATCATCTCCCTTCAGAATATCAGGTGTACTGACTGCGTGAATTGAACAAATTGGATGTTATTTTCAGAAAGTAATACGTTTAACTTGCCGCTTGCCTTCTTTTTGAACTACCGAGTAATCCTCGGTAGTTGTTTCCTCTCCGATCTCATCTTCTTATGACTCCGTCACTGGCATAAAATCTTCTGTAAAACGCTTATCTTTTCTACCCCTTCGGTCTCAGGTTACTTCCCGAAATACTTCAATATT
>MHDW01000178.1:14763-16164 GCA_001803645.1 Nitrospirae bacterium GWC2_42_7
ATCTTCATTCTCTTTATCACTCTTATAATAAAGCTCAATGAACTCGATCATGTCCACCTCTTCGTGATAGGCATAGATGACCCTTATCCCTGAATGCACGCCCTTGCCTTTCAGCGACTTGCAGGCAAACTTCTTCGCCTTATATATTCCAGGAGAGTGGAGGCCGAGATCGGATATGCGAAGGATCGCTCCGCTGTCTATCTTCTGTTTATGAAATATATTCATCGCGACTTTCATGAATGTCTTCAGATCCTCCTCAATGGAAGAGAACCGCTTAACAAACTTCTTGAGGTCTTTCTCAAATTCCGGGACATGAGAAATCTCCTTGAACAGTCTGCCGATGAACGGACTATAAAACCATTCATTCATCCGTTGTCTTCCGCATACGCCCGCACGGAATAAGGCGGTGTGCGGTAAAAGACTGATTCATATTCTATAACTTCGCCGTCGCCCGTTGTGAGCCAGGGCACATCGCTGTGGGAATAAGCGCTGATCTGGCTGGCGTTCATTTCGGAAAGCCTGTTGAGAACGTTGTCGATCAGTTCGATCTCGCTTGCCTTGAACTTCGTAAGATCCGGTTTGTTTCGCGGCATATATTTCGTCTGGGGGTAGCTGAAATAGTCGCTCTTTACCTTCTCTATTTCTCCCTTCTTGATCATCTGCTCTATGATCTTGGCAAACTCGATAGGTGTGGGACCATATTGGTTCTTCATATACGTAGCGCCAATTAACTGTTCTTCGTATTTTTCATAGAAGTCGAAATCAATAAAATAGAGGAGCTTGTATATGACTGTCTCGCCGATGTTAGGCTTTGAGCCGACTTTGTTAAGGATATGCAGCAGCACTTCCTTGAACTTCTGAAGGTTCTTTTGAGGCACACTGATACGCATTTGAGGTTTGACAGCCTTTTCCTTCTTTGCCTCTTGAAGACAAATTTCCGGCTCTTCTCCGGGATTCAGCAGGCCATCCACAGACACATGAAATATCTGCGACAACTTGAGAAGCTCATCGGTAGCGAGTTTTCGCGCGCCGCTCTCGATTTGTGAGATGGCTGGCCGGGGTATTTTCATGGTCTTGGCCAGTGCATCCTGACTCATTCCGGCCTTTTCCCTCAACTCCTTGATTCGGTGTCCTATTTTCTTATAAATGTCCATTGGGTTCCTCCCTTGATAACACTATATTATCACTGGTAAGATTATCTGTCAATACCTTGTTAGATATTGTTACACTTGCAGGAAGGGTGCTATGGGTTAAATGTGTATCTTATCTTGCAGGCGATGGCGTGACGGGGTCATAGCTGCGAGGCATCTAATTATTTCCCCGCCCTTGAGGGGAGGGGATAAAGGGGAGGGTGAAAAAAGGAACCAATCACCCCCTCCTAACCTCCCCCCTCAAGGTGGA
>MHDW01000179.1 GCA_001803645.1 Nitrospirae bacterium GWC2_42_7
CCTTAGCGGAGCAGAAACAAAGAACTACCCGCTTCAGAAATAAGAATTATCAGAATTAGAACTTCAAACTATTAAGGGGCGTCCATGACGCCCCTTAATCATACTGAAAAGACAATGGGCAATAATGAGCCCTCTCCCCAACAGAACATATTATTATTAATTATTTCTTTGTTTGCCTTACTGACGTATCTTGGCCTTTTCTTCTTTAGACATTTTGATGATAACAGGCTCACAAGTTGGGAATGGGTTTTTCAAGGGGGAGATGCAGCTTATCTTTTTTTAATACTTGTTGCAGGTGTTATTCTGGCCTTTGGCCTGTCAAGGATCTCGGTTTTTCCTCGAATCAGGGTTTTATTTCTTTTTTGTCTGTCATTCGCCTTCGCAGGTTTGATGTGGGGAGAACCCGAGGTGATCGTGGATACCTCCCGATATTTTACAGCAGCTAAACATCTCGAGCTATACGGAATTGGATATTTCATAAGGGAGTGGGGCCGGAATATCAGCGCATGGACTGATATGCCCCTTATTCCATTTTTGTATGGCTTGATCTTTAAATTTATTGGAGAGTCGAGGATCTATATACAGATATTTAATACCCTGCTTTTTTCTTTAAGTACACTTATTACCTATTTAATTGGAAAAGAGCTGTGGGATGAGGATACCGGCTTTTTTGGGGGTATGTTACTTCTTGGCATGCCTTATCTTTTGACTCAAGTTCCCCTTATGCTCGTGGATGTTCCGGTCATGTTTTTCTTTTTGCTTTCTGTTTTTGCTTTTCTTCGCGCTTTGAAACAAGGAGGTTGGTGGATCCCGCTTTCTGCGATGGCTGTATTCCTGTCATTTTACTCTAAATATTCTGCGTGGCTGATGCTCTCAATAATGATTGTAATTTTTATGATATATTTAAAGAATGAGCAGCAGGAATATGGCACGAGGAGATTACTTTACAGAGCGGGTGCATATTTTTTTCTTGCCACTATATTGATAAGTGCAGTCTTTCTATATAAATCTGATATTTTTATTGCACAGATGAAGCTTCTTATTGAATATCAGAAGCCAGGCCTTAATAGGTGGGGAGAGAGTTTTACATCAACTTTTTTGTTCCAGGTAAGTCCTTTTATTTCTCTGGCTGCTTTATATTCTGTGTATGCAGCAGCCAGAAAAAAGGATTGGAAGTATCTGATCGTTCTGTGGCTTGTCCTGCTTGTGATAGTGATGCAGGTAAAGCGGATCCGTTACATAATAATGATCTTCCCAATGCTGGGACTAATGGCTTCTTACGGTATTTCCAGGATCAAGGACAAGGAGATAAGGAAATTTATTGTATCCTGTATACTGATCTTTTCTTTTACCATTGCTTTTTTTGGTTATCTTCCATTTATTGAAAAAATGAGTGCGGTGAATCTTAAAGAAGCAGGTAGTTTTATTGACGCAATACCGGAGCAGAATATCGAAATTTTTACCCTTTTAACTAAGGATGCAGCAGCCAATCCTGCAATCGCAGTTCCTATACTTGATTTATTTACTAACAAAAAGATCATTTATAACTATAATGCTGATATTTCTGCTGTTTTGGAAAAAAAGATATCGAAGTCTTCCCTTCGTTTCACATGGGAATATAAAAACCCGGATTACTATAAGTATGTTGAATATTCTAAGGAGAATACCGCAGTAGCAGTTATATCAAGTGAGCCGGGGGATGCTCTGCTTTCAGATATTCAGGATAGGATATCAGGATGCCGTTTGTCTAAGATATATGATGAATATGAGGATATATTCCGTTTCAGGACAAGTGTAAGGGTTTTTCAGTGCGGAACCTCCGGTGATGTCAGGAAAAACAGTAATGTTTTTGCACACAAAAAAATAAATCATCTAAAATTGTGATTAGGGGTTGATTTTTGAGCATGTTTTTGATTATATATACAGGCACTATTATGTATGTTAAAACTTGTACATGCTTATCAATATGATTTACATAACTAAAAATGCCGGAAAATATTTTATGAAAGGGGGCTTGTTTTCAATTTAGAGAGAAAGCGCGGATATGGCTTTTGAGATTAAGCAGATATCATAATTAAGGAGGTATATAGAGTGGAAGAGAAAAAAAATCAAATCTGGGCCTTTATTATTACAGGCGCACTCATCCTTATAAGCCTTTTGTATTACAAAACCAATGTATATTATATGTATCTCATCGCATATATTTGGTTTGGATTTGCTTATGGGATGATGCTGCAGTATGGAAGATTCTGTTTTGCTTCAGCTTCGAGGGACCTTTTTGCCGCAGGCGTGCCGAGAATGGCTGTTGGTATTCTTGTGGCGCTCATATTCTTCAGCTTTATTCAGGCTGTACTTGCTTCAACAAACATGAGTACGTTTCATCCGGCGCCTTTTGGAATACATACTCTGATTGCCGGGTTGATCTTTGGTGTTGGCATGGTTCTTTCAGGCGGCTGTGCTTCCGGTTCTCTATATAAAATCGGGGAAGGTAATGGAACGTCTTTCCTTGCAGCGTTTTTTGGACTCTGCATTGGGCAGGCGATATTTGTAGATGTAACATGGTTTAACTTTCTGATGCCGCAGAAATGGATAGATAATGCTGCTGCCAAAGGACTGCCAGCCAGTGTAATGTCTTCTTCATTTGATACGTATCTCGCTGGTTACGTATGGGACCAGCCGGTCCTTCAATTGTCAAAGACCCAGGCTGCGCAGGACGCTTTACCCGGAGTTTCAAAGTATTTTGTTGCAGATATGCTGCTTAACGCCATGATACCTGCAGCCCTTCTTCTCATTGTGATTTATGCTGTCTGGATGAGAAAGGGTTTTATGAAGAAAAGGGCAAAGACGAAAGTCGGAGCAACAGGTTTTGGTGATGACCTTGCAGGCATTTGGAGTATGATAACCGCATCCAAAAGAACAACTATTATGGGTGTGATTATCGGTATCGTTGCAGGACTCCATATATTTGTTATGAAGGGGATGCAGATAAAGTTCGGTGTAGGTAACTTTGGAGAACTTTTAACGAGGATGGGTCATTCGGCTGACACGAGCATAAAGGGCACTGTCTTTGATCCCGGATATTGGTATATCACCAGTCAGGAAGGGCAGTTCGGTGCATGGATACTCGAGAAGTTTGGATGGAATATGCGTGATAACATATTCTTCGGTGTTAATAACGGTCTTCCAGATCCCTGGCGCAACCCTGCACTCTGGATGTCCTTCGGAATTATCTTTGGTGCGTTTGTTATGGCTCGTCTTAACAATGAATTTAAGTTCAAATTACCAAAGGGCGAACTGATTGTGTGGGGACTTTTAGGCGGTTTATTAATGGGTGTTGGTTCCAGGCCTGCTCTCGGATGCAACATTGGCGCATTCTTTATAAGGGTTGCCGGTGGAGACCCAAGCGGATGGCTTTATGGCACAGGCATGGTTGGTGGGGCCTTTTTGGGAGTCAAATTTTTCAATTGGTGGACAGAAAGAAAGATGGCAAAGGAAATGGAATCTTTTTGATCTGTAAATATCTAATAAATCAATTAAAAGGAGGAAGTTTGTATTATGGCTATGAAATTTGAGAAAAAAGGTGATGGAGTTTATGAGCTGGATGTCTGCGGATATGTTTGTCCTCATCCACAGATTTACTGCAAGAAATCCATCGAGAAGATGGCTGAGGGAGAGGTTCTTCATATGATATTCGATAATCCCTCATCAGGCGAGACAGTTAAGCAGATGCTGGATCAGGCCGGACATGAATTGGTGGAAGAGAGGAAAGAAGGAAGCAAACTCATTTATGTAATCAAAAAGGGGTAAATATTACCCTGATATATTATTAAGGAGGTCAATATGAAGACATCCCTTGTGATTGTTATTGTGATTGTTATTGGAATTCTTGGTTTTCTGCTGGTATACAGTCAGCAGCATGATATGCCTGCTCAGGCTGCGCAAGGACAGGCAGCAGGTTATGGTTCAGCGCCGGCATCTGGTGGATATGGCTCGGCACAGGCAGCAGGTTATGGTTCAGCGCCGGCATCTGGTGGATATGGCTCAGCACCGGCAGCAGGTGGTTATGGAACAGCACCGGCAGCAGGCGGTTATGGAACAGCGCCGGCAGCAGGCGGATACGGGAAATAGGGCTCATACATACTAACCTAAAATAGCGGGTGAAAAAATGAAAAAAATATTGATTGCAGTAGATGATACAAAAGGCACGAAGAATGCCTTTGCGATGTGCGGTGAAGTATGCTCTTGTATGCGTCCTGATTCAATTGTCCTTGTGTTTGTTGAAAAATTTGAAGGCAAATCTTTAATTAATGAAATGCTCGGTGACGCAGAAATGAGGACCCTTGAAGATGTTCTGAAGGGTTCAGAATATCAGGATGCTTTGGATCAGAAAGCACAGGCTATACTTGATCACTATAAAAATGCTCTCGAGAAAAAAGGAGTTACAGGTGTCAAGACAGTCATCAGAAAAGGACATCCTGCTGATGAGATACTGAAGGCTGCTGACAAGGAAAAGGCGGATATGATCATTCTCGGCTCACGCGGAAAAAGAACTACACATTTGTTTATGGGAAGCGTAAGCAGGGAAGTGGCCAACAGGGCCGGGATTCCTGTGTTGCTCGTTAAGTAATCAGTACAAAGGATTTTTGCCAAAAGGCGGAAGATATTTTTTGTTAAATAAATGAAGTTTAAAAAATATACCCTGCGGTTTTCCGCAGGGTATATTTTTATTGTGGTTTTGTTTGTGGGATTTCTTTTAACTCGAGAAATGCAATTGATTCAAATATGCAGAGACACAAATGCCTTCAAAGTCTTTAGATTTCAAGATGATTTTATTAGTATGCCATGATGAAATTTTCAAAAGTTATAAGCATAATAATATGCAAATCAGGGATTTCATCATGGCATTAAAAAGGTCTTGCTGCAAAAGACTTTTCAGTCATTCATGTCTCTGCTTTAAGCATTTTTTGGATTAAATACACGTTGTCTTGTAAAATAAATACATGCGCTTTGACTGTAAGGCTATTCTCAAAATATTAGAAAATCAAAGGAGAACCTGAGCGTTTTGAAAAACCAGATACTTATATTGGGGGGAGGCCTTACAGGGCTTTCTGCCGGGTATGTGTTATCCAAATCCGGGTTTGATATTGCAGTTTTTGAGAGTGAATCAGCAGTTGGAGGACTTTCAAAGACTATTGAGAAAAACGGGTTCAGGTTTGACCTCGGCGGACACAGGTTTTTTACTACAGATGAGAAAACAGACAGGTTTGTAAGAGAACTGATGTCCGGAGAACTGCTGTCGGTCTCCCGCTCAAGCAAGATCTATCTTCGCAATAAGTTTTTCGATTATCCTCTGAATCCGGCCAATGCAATATTCGGACTTGGCATACCTGTGACTGCCAGGATCATTACTGATTACAGCTATGAGAAGCTCAAGGGACTTTTTAAGGCAAAGGAGAATATATCACTCGAAGACTGGGTTGTGAGTAATTTCGGACGTACCATGTTCGATATATATTTTAAAGAATACAGCGAAAAGGTCTGGGGTATTGACTGCCGCAGGATAAGCGCTGAATGGGTTGCCCAGCGTATCAAGGGGCTTTCGCTATCAAAGGCTGTGAAGAATGCATTCTTTAAATTCAGTGGAAAAGATCTCCCAACTCTTGCTGACAGGTTCGTATATCCTCAGCTTGGAATAGGCCGTATTTCAGAAAGACTTAAAGAAGAGATCGAACAGAAAAATAAAGTCTTCACTGATACAGCTGTTGAACAGATTAATCATTACAATAATATGATAGAAAGCATTGTGGTGAGAGATCACGCTGGTCTCCGTGAAGTCTGTTCTAAAGAACTCATTTCAAGTATGCCGCTGACAAAAATGGTCGGCATGATGAATCCGGCCCCTCCTGCAAGGATCATGGAAGCAGCTTCAAAACTCAAATTCAGAGATCTTGTTGTAATGGCAATAATGGTAAACCGCAAGAGGGTCACAGACCAGACATGGATATATATACCTGAGAAAAAGATACCGTTTGGAAGAATACATGAGCCGACGAACTGGAGCGGGAAGATGGCTCCTGAGGGCAAGACAATTATTGTTATGGAGTTTTTCAGTTTTAAGGGAGACAACATCTGGAATCAGACTGATGAGAAGCTTACTGATATTACGATAGAACATCTTGAGACCCTTGGATTTATCAGGAAAGATGAAGTAATTGACAGTGTTGTTATTAGAGCAGCAAAGGCTTATCCTCTTTTTGAGGTCGGATATAAGGAAAAATGTGATGAGATATACGACTATCTCAAGAGGTTCGGCAATCTTCATATTGCAGGCAGAAGCGGTATGTTCAGATACTATAATATGGACCATGCCATTGAATCAGGTATAAGCACTGCCGAGAAGATTATAAACAAAGGTGAATATGTTATTAAGCAGCAAGATGATTTCACGGAGCCTGTCCTGGCTGGGAACTGAACATGAGATGTGCATTAGTAATTCCTTCATGGATTCCTGAAGACATTTTTTCCTCTAAGACCGCAAGTTCTCAGATCAATTACTGGCAGCCTCTCGGGACCCTTTATGTCGCAGCTGTTCTTCAGAGGGCAGGGCATGAAGTCATATTTTTGAACGGCGCATTTATTTCGCACGATCAGATACTCGCGGATATAAAAAAATTCAACCCTGAGTTCATCGGGCTTTATTCAACTACTTTTGGCTGGGACAAGGCAAAAAAAACCGCTGCTGATTTCAGGAGAATATTCGGAAATAATGCATTTATATGTGCAGGGGGGCCATATCCCATCGCAGTGCATGAGCGATGCCTCAAGGATGCAGGGGAATCCCTTGATGCTATAGTTACCGGAGAGGGGGAGTTTACCTCGCTTGAGATAATAGAAAGACTTCAGGCAGATAAAGGCCTCGATGGAGTCCAAGGTGTTATTTACCGGGACAAAGGGCATATTTGTATAAATACTCCAAGGCCTCTGATCACTGACCTTGATTCGCTCCCGTTTCCTGCCAGGGAGCTTTTGGGTGATACGAATCTTTATATCCCGCCTCCGGCAACGTATAAAAGAAGGCCGGTTGCTGTTCTGATGACCTCGAGAGGCTGCAACAGGAGATGTATTTACTGTTTTCAGATTGACAAAGAAAGAAAGAGCGGTATCAGATACAGGAGCGTTGATAATGTTTTGAAGGAAATAGAGCATTGCCTGGCACAAGGATACAGAGAGATAAAATTTATAGATGATACTCTGGCCGCTGATTACAACAGGGCAATGCAGATAGCTCAGGAGATCAAGGCACGGAAACTCGATTTTACATGGTTTGCCTCTGCCTGTGTTAATCAGGTTGATAAACCACTGCTTCAGGCATTCAAAGACGCAGGCTGTTGGGCAGTCCTTTTCGGCGCTGAAAGCGGGGTACAGAAGAACCTTTTTGCCATAAAAAAAGGTACAACCCTCGAACAGATCAGGAATGCTGTCAAAGCAGCCAAAGAGGTCGGATTAAAAGTGAGTACTCCTTTTATGTTCGGAATTCCGGGCGAGACCTTTGAAGAGGGGCTGCAGACGATACAGTTCGCCTTAGATCTGGACCCTGACATTGCGAATTTCCATGCAATAACTCCTTTCCCGGGCACATACCTCTTTGACAACCTTGATAAGTACGGGACGATATCGGATGAGCTTACGGACTTTACGTATCAGGGTGCGGCATTTATTCCGTATACAATGACAAGGGATGATATATTAAAGCTCCGCCAGATAGCTTTCAGAAAGTTCTATGCAAGGCCTTCCTTTATTTTTAAAAAACTGCTCGAATTGCGCAGTCTTAATGATCTTAAGGTTGCGTTCAAAAGTTTTAACAGCCTTTTCTGGCTGATAGCTAAAAATGATCTGTTTAAACGTAAAGTATATAAAAAAAAGAACATCTGATGTCCTTTAACGAAAGTACATAGTATTGTCGCTCATTCTCGGTCTTCGACCTGCGAGGTATTTGCCCTCATTATTTATTGATTAGATACTGTATGAATATCATCCAAATAAAACCGCTTAAATACTATGTCCTTTCAGCATTCTTGGTGATTTATGAATTAAGTGAGTTAAGTTTAAAACTGCACAAATCAGGACAGGATTTGATATAATTCTGACTTATGGGCAAGTCTTCAAAGAAAAAGAAGTATAAAAAACATGATGGTGTTCAGATACCTGAAGAAGGGCATCGGACGGCTGTTTCAGGAATTAAAGGGTTTGGCGTCCTTAAAAATCGTATCATTCATATTATTCTTATTGTTCTAACCGGCATATTAATTTATTGGAATACCTTTGATGTGCCTTTCCAGTTCGATGATGCAGGCATTATCAAAAATCCTCTTATAGAAAATCTCAATTATCTTCACCCTTCAGCTATGGGTGGAGTTGACACTGACGCTTCAAAAAGCAGGTATATCGGGTATCTTACATTTGCATTGAACTACAAAATCAATGGGCTGAATGTATTTGGCTATCATATGGTGAACCTTCTGATCCACCTTTTAAGCTCATTGCTTGTATATATTTTGATAACCCTCACATTCAGGACGCCATACCTCAAGGGGTCAGGCATTACCGGATATTCAGGATATATAGCCTTGTTTACCGCTCTTTTTTTTGTATCTCATCCTGTACAGACACAGGCTGTCACATACATAGTCCAGAGGTTTGCATCCCTTGCCACAATGTTCTATCTGATATCAATAACAGCATATATAAGGGCAAGAGTCTCCGACAGTGGTCTCGGCAGATATGCCTTATACGTGGTGTCTCTTGTCTCTGCTGTTTTAGCGATGAAGACAAAGGAGATATCCTTTACGCTTCCTGTTGTGATATGTCTGTATGAGTACATGTTTTTTCAGGATAAGATCAGAAAGAGGATCGTATATCTCCTGCCTCTGATTCTGACAATGCTGATAATACCGCTTACGATCATGAGCATTAATAAACCTGCCGGGAATATTATAGGAGACATAGGTGAGGCGGCGAGGGCGATGACAACAATGCCGAGGCTTGATTACCTTTTTACACAGTTCAGCGTGATTGTCAGATACATAAGGCTTCTGTTCTTCCCTGTGAACCAGAATTTTGACTATGACTATCCTGTTTATCATTCTTTTTTGAATTCTGATGTATTTATGTCTTTTATATTTCTGTCGGCGATCTTTGGTGCGGGGCTTTACCTTTATAAAAAGTCACGCAAAAAGGACCCTGCATTACGGCTCATATCATTCGGCATATTCTGGTTTTTCATAACTCTGTCAGTTGAATCGAGCATAATTCCGATAGTGGATGTGATATTTGAACACAGGATATACCTTCCTTCAATTGGAGCTTTTGCAGCAGTGACAACAGGGATCTTTTTGATCGCGGTGAAGACAGGGAGCCGGAAGGCCCAGACAGCAGTGGTAGCTATGCTGTTTTTAACAACAGTTGTTCTATCAGGAACTGCATTTGCAAGAAACAAGGTCTGGAAGACTGAGGTGAGCATATGGGAGGATGTTGTGGAGAAATCTCCGCAGAAAGCAAGGGGGCACAATAACCTGGGCAATGCATATAAATTAAAAGGTGACATTAAAAAAGCGATAGAACAGTTCGAGATAGCAGTAAAGATCAATCCTAATTTTGCTAAGGCATATTACAATCTCGGTGTTTCTTACTGGAGCAATGGAATGAAAGAAAAGGCACTAGACAATTACAGGATTGCCCTGAAGCTTAATCCTAATTATGCGGAGGCGCATAACAATCTTGGAGCAGCTTATAAGGATAAAAACTTAAATGAAGAAGCGATAGAAGAATATGAAGCGGCATTGAAAATTGTACCTGAATATGCTGAGGCGCATAATAATCTTGGAGCAGCTTACAGATCAAAGGGCCTTATAGATAAGGCGATCGAACATTACAATGAGGCCTTAAGAATAAAGCCATATTCACCGGAGGTCCATAACAATCTTGGAGCAGCCTACAGGGACAAAGGAATGAAAGAAAAGGCTGTGCAAGAGTATGAGATTGCGATAAGGCTCAGGCCTGATTTTATGGAGGCACATTATAATCTCGGTTATATTTATTTTGAGAAAAAGGAAATGGAAATGGCACGGAAAGAATTTGAAACAGTCTTAAGAATAAAACCTGATATGCAGTATGCAAAACAACTGATGGGGATTATTGGAAAAACGAACAAATAAAAGAAGAGTAATAACTATCTTGAATTAAAGCTGGATGTATTCTTTGAATAGGGCAGGGTATAGCGCAGGGTTAAAAAGTATATTGGTCATGAAGTAGCATTCATGTGTGCAGAAACACTGCTTATTCTTGATGCCTCTTAATATCACTGAAGCCTTATCCGAATCTAAGATCTTATTAATATCATATCCTTGTTCCCTGACATTTCCGAGCTTTTCTGTGAGGATCTCACAAGGGAACACATCTCCGCTTTCTGAGAGGACGAGGTTCAATCTGCCTGCATAGCAGGGGATCAGTCTTTTCTGTTCATTCATGGTTCTATGAATCATATGCCGTTGAAGAATATCCTGGGCTGCCTTGATGCGCGCGCCTTTGAACCGGTAGGTGTTTGAAGTCCTGTTCTTTAAGTTCTTTTCGAGCTGTTCTATTGCGCTATTATATTTTTTGAAATCCACTTTCTTAAAACTATCATCAGAAAGATTTCCGCGCACAAGAGAAATTGTATGTGTTTTGATGTTATTAAGACCTGTTACAAAATCTATTATATTATCGATCCTGTCCTGATTTTCCGAACAGAAGACAGTATTGACACCGAGTTCAAAATTTGGATATTTTTCAAGAAAAGGCCCAAGCAGGTTATATGTATGAATCGTCTTTTCAAAACTGCCTGGAGTATTTCTAAGAATGTCGTGATCTTTATGAAGGCCGTCGATCGAAAGCTTTACCGTAATAACACTGTTTGGACATTTCTTAAGTATCTGCTCGGTTCTGTCTTTTATCAGTTCAGGAAGAAGCCCGTTCGTCGGAAAAAGCATAATTGCAGGCCTGTTCTGTTTGTAAAAGATATTGCTGATCTCAACCAGATCTTCCCTGAGAAATATCTCTCCACCCGAGAATGCAAGCCATAGAAGGTCTCCAAAAGAGGATGAGATCTTTTGTATCTCATCAATCGAGAGTTCTTTTTCTTTTGAGGTTACTGAGGAGTTCATAAGTAAACCCCCCTCACCCCTGCCTACCGGACAGGCAGGCTCGCCCTCTCCCTCCAGGGGAGAGGGTAATACTACTGCCCCTCCCTTGAGGGGAGGGGATGAAGGGGAGGGTGATATCTGTGGCTTTATTTGTGGTTTCATTAGGATGTTGTCGGTATTTTTAAGGTAAAAGCAGAAAGGGCAGGATGAGTTGCATCTTCTTGTCAAAAAGAAGGTCAGATGAATGGGCCTTGATTTCCAGAATATTGAATTGATATGCCTGAACGGAGAATACATCAGAAGCCCTTTTCAATAGCGGAGATGTTATTTATCATTCTGCCTTTATCTCTACCGGTTTTATTGTATTTTTTGTTTTTATATATTCGATGATACCTGAAAAGGCACCGGCTCCGACTGCGATAGGATAGACCAACGAGTAATAGAGTGTTGATATAACTGTAAAAGAAAGCCCTTTTGAAGCAAGGAATGATTTGATCAGCCCTCTGCTTAAAAAAAGATTGAAAGAAAATAAAAGCATAGCAGAGAATAGAACAGCATAATTCTGAAAGATATGAGAAACAGGGATCAATAAGGCATTCAGAAAGAAAACAGAGACATTTGCTTTTAACTCAAGTGATGCTGTGCCTGAATCTGACAATACATCGTTGTTTCCCAGAGAATAAGCTGTCCAGTATTTTGATTTTTTGAAAGCATTCTTCAGTGATTTAGATAGATCAAAATTAAAAATATGTTGAACAAGGATATCAGGATCCATAATTAGACGGATACCGGCTTTACGTAGCCTATGGCTGAATTCAACATCTTCTATTATCGGGAGAAAGCTCTCGGGAAACCCTTTGCTTTTGGCAAAGAGATCTGATTCGATTACCATGGCATGACTGGCGATATAATCAGGTTCTTTTTTCTTTGTCTCTGAATAATTAATGAATATGGATTGGAATGTGCTGAAAAAATCATCGTCAAAAGGGATCCTGGTGTATGTTCCTCCGATCACTATTCCGTTATTCCCCCTCTTATCAGGCGTGGGATTAAGGTATGAAAATTCATTGAAAGCGTTAATTACATTTTTTAATGTGTCTTTCTGCAAAATGCAGTCAGCATCAATAAAAAAGAGTATGTCTCCGGTGCTCTTATTTGCACCTGTATTTCGCGCGGTTGAAGCACCTGATTTATTATCCAGATGCAGGAAAATGCATGGGAATTTATTTGCTATCTCTGCTGTGTTGTCAATAGAGCAGTCATTAACAACAATTACCTCGAAATTGTCAAATTCTGAAGCAAAGGCAGCCTCAAGGCATTTTCCTATGGTATTGCTTCCGTTGTATACAGGAATGATGACAGAAATCCGTTTATTCATAACTGTAATATTATGAAACAAATTACAGATTATATTCCAATCATATAAACTTACTGTAAATTATAATTTTAGTTGAAAACATAACTATAAAATGATATGTTATTTGCATAAACTTTCATATGAAGGTTTAGAATATTTTATGTGGAGGGGGTGATATATCAGAAAAGATCGTTTCTGAAGAGCATATATAATTTAGGGGGGAGTTATGTAATAGAACTATTAGCTGTTTGAGGCGTTGCTTGTTCCCAGTTTAATTTTTCTTAAAGGAGGTCCTATGAAGTTCTTGAGATTAATTTTTATGCTTCTTTTTATGGCTTTCCCGCTGATTGTTTCTGCGGAGAAGGCAAAGACGATCGATGAACTTGCAAAAATGTATGATTCATCCAGCTGCAAAGAATGTCATGAAGACATTTATATGCAGTGGGAAAAATCACATCATGCACGTCCTCTTATGGGTGTAAAGGGCGGTTTAATGCTTACACCTCTTGCAATGAAGGGCGCAACAGCTTTTTCACCTGATGATCCAAAGAAGGCGACTGCAAAAAATTACCCTTGCTTCAAGTGCCATCTTCCTCAGGCTATTACCTCTGCCGAAGATTCTGTTGCCGTTGAACTTACAGAGGCTCTGCTGACAGCAGCTGATGCAAGTAAGACCGACAAAGAAAAGGCCGATGCCAAGGCACAAATAGCAAAACTGCAGATTGGTTGTATTGTCTGCCACAGCGATAAAGCCATTCTTCACAAGCGTGAGCTTGGTGAGCCTCAGAAAGGCGTACTGTACAGTTCAAAGGCTGTAGCAGAACATGGTGACGCAATGTACAAAAAGGTAGAAAAGAGCATTGTAATGAAAGATTCACTTTACTGCGGACAGTGCCATGGACTTGGCCCGAATCTCGAATTCGACCAGCCCTTCCAGTGTGCAAACCTTTATGGCAGCTATCTCCATAACTACATAGCATCAGGCGGAACCAAGAGCTGTCAGGATTGCCATATGCAGAAGGGAGATCATCTTATTGCTCCGAACTGGAATGACGATAAGGGATCTACCGAGCTGCTTAAAAAAGCGCTTGCCCTGGATGTTGAGACCCTTGGATATGATTGGCTTAGGAAAGCTAAGACCTATGTATCGAAGGTTGTGGTCAACACTACAATAACTTCAACTGCGGGACATAGAGTCCCGGATGGCTGACCATCTCACAACAGAGTGGTCATGGTAGTGACCGCAAAACACAAAGACAAAGATGGAAAAGATGTAGAGAGTAAGCAGGAAAGACATTATCATCCTCAGGCCACAAACTGCCGCGACAACAAGATGAAATATGGAGCACAGTGGAAGGTCGCAAATATCCGTGATACAAGTATCCAGCCTATGAAGCCCAAGAAGGAGACTATTGAATTCGATCTTCCTGAAGGTATAAGGGCTGCTGATGTAACAGTAGATCTTTTCTATGAACTTGGGAATCCTGACCAGAAAGTCCCGATTCATACAGTTAGTCAGAAGGTATTACTCGACAGATAGTAAAGAGTTGTAGTTTTTTTAAAAGGCTGTGCCTTAGTAAAGCAGGCACAGCCTTTTTTATATACCTATGAATAATTGTCGCAACAGTATTTCTTAGGACACTTCAAGAAACTTCAGAAACTCCTTAGCTGGTCTGAACAGGAATTTATCTTTGAGATAAACAACGCCAATATGATATTCTAAATTCTATCAAGAGTCAATCTTGGGGTAACTATAAGATGTTGTTTACGATATAACTATACTGTATGAGGTGTTGTAATGACTATGACTTTGACAGAAAAAATATTCAAGGCACATCTGAAGGACGAGCCTTTTCCCGGCACAAAAGTGCTTGATATAGACGTTGTTATGTGTCATGAAATAACCACGCCTGTTGCTATTAACGACCTTATTGCCAGAGGAAAAGATAGAGTGTTTGACCCGGAGAAGATAAAGGCGGTCATTGACCATGTGACACCTGCAAAAGATACAGAGACAGCACAGCAGGGCAAGATTCTAAGGGACTGGGCAAGAAGGCATAATATCAAAGATTTCTTTGACATCGGGAAAAATGGAGTCTGCCATGCAATTTTCCCTGAGAAAGGTTTTATCCGCCCTGGATACACTGTGATAATGGGTGACTCGCATACGTGCACACACGGGGCCTTCGGAGCTTTTGCAGCCGGAGTTGGTACAACTGACCTCGAGGTCGGGATACTTAAAGGTGTATGCGCTTTCAGAGAACCCAAGACCATCTGTATAAATATTAACGGGAAATTGCCAGAAGGTGTTTATGCCAAGGATATTATTTTGAAAATAATAAAGGAACTCACAGTCAAAGGCGCAACAGACTGTGTTATTGAGTTTCACGGTGACATTGTCAAGAACATGTCTATGGAAAGCAGAATGACTCTCTGCAATATGGCGATAGAAGCAGGCGGAACATCCGGTGTATGCATGCCTGATGAAACGACTGTGGATTATCTCTGGCCTTTTATATCGTCTGAGTATAAAAATAAAAAGGCTGCGCTTGAAGATTTCAAAAAATGGAAGTCTGATAAAGGCTGCGAGTATATGAAGGTCATTGATATGGATGTCACAGGCATGGAGCCACAGGTTACATTTGGATATAAACCTGATGAGGTGAAGAATATTTCAGAGATGGAAGGCACACCAGTAGACCAGATATATATAGGGTCTTGCACGAACGGGCGGCTTGAAGACCTCCGTATTGCTGCTCAGTTCCTTAAAGGAAAAAAGATATCTCCGAATATAAGGGGTGTAGTTTCACCCGCAACACCAAAGATATTCAGAGAAGCGGATGCAGAAGGGATAATAAAAATATTTATGGATGCCGGTTTCTGCGTTACGAATCCGACTTGCGGTGCATGCCTTGGTATGAGCAACGGTGTTCTTGCGCCTGGCGAGGTATGTGCATCCACTACAAACAGGAATTTTAACGGTAGAATGGGCAAGGGCGGCATGGTCCATCTTGTGAGCCCTGCTGTGGCTGCCGTGACAGCACTGGAAGGGAAAATTACAGACCCGAGAAAACACATGAAGAAAAAATTTAAATAAACACCCTCCCCTTTATCCCCTCCCCTCGAGGGAGGGGATATTTTAAATTTCCCTCGCCCCTTGTGGGAGAGGGTTAGGGAGAGGGGTACAGAGGAAAAGATAAAATGAAGACATTCGGCGGAAAAGTGCTTTTTTTGGACAGGTCTGACATTAACACAGACGAGATAATTCCGGCAAAATATCTTACAGAAATATCAAAAGAGGCTTTGAAAACTCATATGATCGAAGACCTGAAGCTCGAAGGGTTTAATCCTTTTTCTAAGGATGTTAGTGATGCAGGGGTCATAGTTACACGTGCTAATTTCGGTTGCGGTTCATCAAGGGAACATGCGCCATGGGCGTTCGAAGTTAACGGAATTAATGTTGTAATAGCATCGGGCTTTGCACGTATTTTCAGGCAGAATATGTTCAACTGCGGAATGCTTGCGATAGAAGTTACTGAAAGTGTTATAGATAAACTCTTTGAGCATAAGGATCCAAAGACTGGAATTAAGATAGATTTTCAGAACAATAAGCTCATGATCACCTCGAAGAAAGGTAAAGAGACTTTCGATTATCATATATCGGAATTCGATAAGGCGTTGGTGAAAGCAGGCGGCTGGGTTGAATTTGCTGATGCAAGGTATTGATTTTTGTAAGGGCTTATGAC
Source organism: Nitrospirae bacterium GWC2_42_7 (assembly GCA_001803645.1). GTDB lineage: Bacteria > Nitrospirota > Thermodesulfovibrionia > Thermodesulfovibrionales > UBA6898 > GWC2-42-7. Next base: position 16,284 of record MHDW01000179.1, read on the forward strand.
TCCTGAGGAAAAACTAAAATCACTCGACATTGAGCTGCAAGAAATGCCTAAACCGTTAGGTTCTTATCTGCCTTTTGTCCGCACAGGTAATTTATTATATCTCAGCGGCATGCTGCCATTGAGAGACGGGAAGCTTATAAAAGAAGGCAGGGTAGGTGAAAATGTTACGCCTGATGATGCAGTTCAGCTTGCCAGAGCTGCTGCCATTAATGCTCTTGCAGTACTTAGATATGCAGTCGGAAGCCTGAATAATGTTAAAAGGTGTGTTAAGATCACAGGCTTTATCTCCTCAGCTCAGGACTTTACAGGACAGCCGAAGGTTCTGAACGGTGCATCGGATTTGATCTTTGATATATTTGATGAAGCAGGCAGACACGCACGTGCAGCTGTTGGTGTAAATGTTCTTCCGATGAACTCTCCGATAGAAATTGAGTTTATTTTTGAAGTCGAATAACTATTTTGGATCAGAAAGGATAAAACTTTGAGTAAAGGAAAGTTGATAGAAGTGTGTTCAGGCATATGCCCTTTAGGCCCTTCGCGCAAGGTCAAGTCTGCATTGCGTAAGGCGATAAAGAGCATTAATGACTTTCCTGATCCTGAAATACAAAAGTTGTCTAAGTTTTTTCTTTCGAAACACGGTATTGATGAAAATAGAATTATTTATGGAAATTCTGTCTGTGAACTGCTCT
>MHDW01000180.1:0-13997 GCA_001803645.1 Nitrospirae bacterium GWC2_42_7
AGCATGTGGAAAAACTATCTCCAGAAAATTATCGATTATGAATACGACCATGTAAAGATAATTGAGGACCCAGCCATAAAAGAAGCCATTATCAAAAGCATTAAGGACTTAAACTATATAATATTCGATTATAAAGAGGATATTGATATCGAAAAAGCTGCTGAATCTTTTCTCGGGAATGAAACCGCCAATTTAGGCCGTTACTGGGCAAACCAGATAAAGATCAGATACGACGAATATGACAAGACCACCAACTATGGCCTTAAGCCGGAGACAAGAGAAACATTTTTTAAACAAAAGCCTTAGAAACCGGCATAAAGGGATGCTTAATTATGATTTGCAGAACAAATAAAACCAGAGCTGAGCCAAGTTATCCTGCTACTTCTAATAAAGCCAAAATAACAGTTGAATATAGTTCCACAAAGGTTTTATAATCAATAGCTATTATGTTCACATCAAAATCTTATAAATCCTTAGGGGGTTATTATGAAAAAGCTTAAAAATACAATATTTATTATCCTGCCGGTTATTCTACTAATGTTTATTTTTAATACAACAGTATTTGCGAAAAGTTCTTCCAATACTACTAATAATTTTGAAGTACCAGCAACCATCCTAACAGGATTAATAAGTCCAAGCGCTATTGCCCTATCAGGGGATTCTGATGATGATGGCATCCCTGAAATACCTGATTTTGACAATGACGGCAAACTTGACCTTGCAGTCGTAAATTACGATGCCAATACAGTTTCGATCTTTCTTCGTAACATTGACGGCACTTTCAAGGATAAAGTTGACTATGACACTGGAGCCGGACCCTACAGCATCGTGGCCGGCAACTTTAACCCCGGTGTTATCCCCGGCACCGATTTTTTCCTTGACCTTGCAATAGCAAATGCAAACGATAATACAATTTCTATTCTTCTTGGCAGCGGTAGCGGTACCTTCGGCACCCCAACTGTAATTACACCTGCAGACGCATTAACCCCTTACTCAATAACAAGCTGTGACTTTAACAATGATGGCAATAAAGACCTTTTAGTTGCAAATCTCGATTCCAGTAATGTCTCTATCCTTATCGGTGATGGCTTGGGCGGATTTGCTGAATATGCTCCAGCAGTTCCAGGAGACCCAAAATCCCCTATCGCAATTGCTAAAAGAGCTGAACCTGCATCTATTGCAACAGCTGATTTTGACGGAGACGGCAAAGATGATCTGGTTGTAGCGAACTACGGATTAAACTCTGTCTCCCTGCTCAGCGACGTAAATCTTACTACTACTTATGAATATACATTAAGGACAATTGATACCCTTGGTAATGCCTTTCCTGTAGGCATAAATCCGATCAGCATCACAACAGGTGATTTTAACGGCGACGGAGACAAGGATGTTGCCACAGCCAATATAAACGGTGGTAATATATCTGTTCTGCTTGGATACGGAAACGGCACTTTTACCCCTGCGGTCAATTATTATGCAGGGCTTTTCCCTTCATCTATCACAGCAGGTGATTTTAACGGAGATACAAATATAGACCTTATTGTAACCAACATCGACAATATGATGATCTCAATTCTATATGGCAATGGCAATGGAAGGTTTCAGTATCCTGTCACTTTTCCTACAGGTGATTATCCCATCTCTTCCGCAGCAGGCGATTTTAATGGCGATGCCGGAATTGATCTTGCTGTCGCAAACTTTAACGATGGCACAATATCTGTCCTGCTCAATACCATCCCTGTTATTGAGGTAACTGCTCCGGACGGAGGAGAACATATACCCTCAGGAACCTCAGTAAGTACATATAACATAACCTGGACAAATCTAGTCCCAGTAGACACTTACAACATCTACTACTCATGCGACAACGGACTTAAATTTAAGAATAAAATAGTAACAAAACTACCTGGTACAGAAAATGATTTTGATTGGACAGTGCCTATTCCAAAAAAAGGCCCGATGCGTGACTGCCTTATTAAAGTCATAGGGTATGGCACAGACAAGAAAATAGTAGGCTGGGACACCTCTGACTCAACGTTCTCTATTGATACTGTAACGCTAACTGATCCAAATGGCGGAGAGACATTCACAGCAGGTAACACAGACTCAGACGCGATCAAATTTGATATTCATGCAATGAAAACTCCAATATCTTCTTTAAAACTGTTTTTATCCTCTGACAATGGCAAAAGCTGGGAAGAGCTATATACTATGGATGAGCCTTCTACCATAGCTTCTATTAATAGTACTAAGACAGGATCATTTGAATGGTTTGTGCCGGATAGACCTTCAGCAGAATCCAAGATGAAGATAGAGATCTTTTCAGGCAGTAAAAGCGTAGGATATGACATCAGCGATGCTGTGTTTACTATTAATCCTGCGTTGGCAGTTGATGATCCAGATGGCGGAGATATATATAATATAGGTGGTTCATTAACTGTCAACTGGACAACTGACACTTCAGCAGCAGTCAGCTATGTGAGAGTGTCATACTCAACTGACAACGGGGCAAACTGGATCGAAAAAGGGACTGTTGCAGGTAATACAGGAACTTATAACTTTACTCCAATACCTGACTTTCCATCTGACAATTGGCTAATAAAAGTTGAGTTGTTGGATACTACTGGTCTTATTGTTCTGGGTTCAGACGTCAATGATGATGTGTTTACAGTTAGACCTTTAGCAATAACTTATCCAAATGGCGGAGAGCCACTAATAACTCAAGGCAACCCATTAATAATTACATGGACAACAGTAACCGCTATAACAGTCGGCAGTGTAAAACTATATTACACATCAGATGATGGTGCTACATGGAATCTTATAGATACTATTACAGGCAGTGATCCCGGTACTTATAGCTGGGCGGCAATAGCGAACGATCCATCAGCCAATTGGAGGATAAGAGTAGAACTGTTTGATTCTTCAAATGTTTCCCTTGGTTCCGGCATTAGTGACGCAGTATTTACTGTTAATCCGTAAATCTGAAGATATATAGTTGAAACCACCCCATTCCGGAAGCTTCCGGAATGGGATATCATTTCTGGTTAGACCGGAAACTTTCTTAAGAAACCCGCTTAATACTTTACGTAATTTTTAGCTAAACGTAGTATGTATGCTGTCATTAATTCAAGCCAAAAAAATTCTTTTCTGGCATACCCGAGATTCTTGGTCGGGTATCCATGTCTTTAGTCATCTGGATTCCCGCCTTCGCGTGAATGACGACTTCATATTGAAATAAAAGTTTTTAGATAAGTGCCATGAATAGCTTTGTATTTAAACAAATTTGCATCCAACACTCTAATTTTACTAACATATCAGAATGAAAAAACCTTTAGTGCTTATCATAAGAGACGGCTGGGGCATTGGCCGTAAAGACGACCCCGGCAATGCTGCTGCTCAGGCAAACACCCCTAATTTAGACAGATATCTTTCTGTCTATCCTCATTCACGCCTCGGAGCCTCAGAAGAAGCAGTCGGCCTACTTCCCGGTTCACAAGGCTCATCTGAGGTCGGTCATCTCAACATTGGGGCCGGACGCATTGTCGAGCAGGAGATAGTCAGAATAAATAAAATGATAAAGAACGGTTCATTTTTTAATGACCCGAAACTGCTGGATGCGATCGAAAACTGCAAGAAAATGAATTCAGACCTTCATCTGATAGGGCTTGTGCAGGATCAGGGCGTACATGCTGTTGAGGAACATTTATATGCCCTGCTTGAACTGGCAAAACAACATAAGTTAACAAAAGTTTATGTTCATTTTTTTGCTGACGGCAGGGACACTCTTCCAAAAAGCGCATTAACATATTTAGCCCGGCTCGAAGATAATATCAAGAAAACAGGCACAGGCAGGATCGCCTCTGTAATGGGACGATATTATGCTATGGACCGCGACCTCAACTGGAACAGGACAAAAAAAGCTTATGATGCTTTGACAGCAGGAAAAGGCCTGACCGCTTCTTCCCCAATAGAGGCAATAGAAGCTGCATATAACAGGGCCAGATCAGCTATTCAAATGGAAAAATCCGGTATAAAACATACAGAGCCGTATGAGACTGATGAGTTCATCAAGCCGACCTTAATAACAGATGCATTAAACAAACCAATCGGTATTATTAAGCCAGGTGATTCCGTGATCTTCTTTAACTATCGTCAGGACAGGGCTATTCAATTATCAAGGGCCTTTGTTGAAAATAACTTTATAGGGTTCGATCGCGGAAAGCCCATGAAGATTAATTTTCTTGGACTCACAAAATACTACGATTCCTTTGAAAATTATGTTGTGCCCCCAATGAACATGTCCAATATTTTGGGCGAAGTGCTCTCAAAGAACAATTTGTACCAATTAAGAATTTCCGAAACACAGAAGTTTCGTCATGTGACAAGCTTCTTGAACAGCAAGCGCGAAGAGCCTTTTTATGGAGAGGACAGGATACTTGTTGACAGCCCGAAAGTCCCTGAAGACACTATGCCGGAAATGAGCGCTTATGATATTACCAGGGTTTTATTGAATACGATCAATTCAGGCAGTAAAGCTGCTGAAGAAATGGCAAAAGCAATGAAGAATGTAACAATGTATAGAAGCAAAAACAATCTCCACAGTGATGATTATTATGACGTAATTATCTGCAACTATGTTAATGGGGATATGGTCGGGCATACAGGTTCATTGAAGGCGGGTATAAAGGCAGCAGAGGTTGTTGACGAGTGTGTTGGAAAGATTGTTGACGCAGTACTCGAAAAAGACGGCATTATTATGATAACCGCAGACCATGGGAATTTAGAACAGATGATAGATCCGCAGTCAAAAGGCGTGCAGACTGCTCATACTTTAAATGATGTTCATTTCATTTATATCGCAAAAAATACTAAAACTGTCAGTTTGAGAAAAAAGGGGATCCTGTCTGACATAGCTCCGACAATGCTCGAAATATTGGGGATAGCAAAACCAGAAGAGATGACAGCAAACAGTCTTTTTGAGCATGACTGAGATCAATAAAAACATCTAACAAAACTTTGACAAACAACCCACCCCTGCACCCCTCCAGGGAGGGGACTTAATTCAAACCTTCATCACTAATTACCTACAGGCAAACTTACCAAAAAGGGTATGCATCTTTTCAGTCTTTATGTATTAAAGTCCCCTCTTGGGAGGGGTGCAGGGGTGGGTTATAACACGTGCCGAATGGATTCATTATGTTAGAATAAATTTAATGGAGATTAGGAACTGATGTCATCTAAAACATATCCTCATTTAATAGACACCCATTGTCATCTTGACATGAAAGAGTTTGACAGCGACAGGGATGAAGTGATCCGCCGTTCAAAAGACTCCGGAATTGAAACAATGATCACTGTATCCTCTGATCCTGAGAGCATTTCAAAGTGCATTGAACTGTCTGAAAAATATGATTTCATTTACGCTTCAGTCGGCGTCCACCCGCATGACGCAATAAAATTTAATGAAAAAATATATGGTCAACTCAGAGAGCTGGCTTTTTCAGGTCAGGTTTTAGGATTGAATGCACAAGAGACCTCCTCTCTCCTCACCCCTCACTCCTCACTCAATAAAGTTGTAGCTATCGGTGAAACCGGGCTTGACTATCATTATGACCATTCTCCGCGCAAGATACAGCAGGAGGTTTTTATCAGGCATCTTCATCTTGCAAAGGAATCCGGCCTGCCTGCAATAATCCACAGCAGGGAGTCAGCAACTGACACGTTAAGGATATTAAGGGAATCCGGCATTAACAAAGGAGTTATGCACTGTTTTTCAGGCGATCTATCTATGGCTGAGGAAGTTATGTCAATGGGTCTTTATATTTCTATTGCCGGCCCGGTGACTTTCAAAAAATCCTTAAAGCTTAAAGAGGTTGCTGCCTCGATCCCTGATGATTATCTGCTTATTGAGACAGACGCCCCTTATCTCTCACCAGAGCCTTACAGGGGAAAGCGGAATGAACCGTCATTCATTCAAAGCACCGCAAAACATATAGCAGAATTGCGCGGTGTCAACTTTGAAGACATCGCAAGGATAACAACACTTAATGCAAAACGTCTCTTCAGCATAGGCGTTATTCCTGAAAAAGCCGAGATCGCCTATAAAATAAGAGACAGCCTGTACCTGAATATAACAAACCGTTGTACAAACAGGTGTTCTTTCTGCGTGAAATTCCGCAGTGACTATGTGAAAGGACACAGATTGAGTCTCGCGAATGAGCCTTCTGAAGATGAGATCAAAAAAGAGATTGGAGATCCCACATCATATAAGGAGATAGTTTTCTGCGGATATGGCGAACCCTTGCAGAGGCTTGATACTGTTAAGAACATTTCAGGATGGATAAAGGAAAAAGGCGGAAGGGTCAGGATAAACACGAACGGCCATGCCAATCTTATCCACAAAAAAAATGTATTGCCTGAATTACAAGGCCTGGTTGACAGCATATCAATAAGCCTTGATGCTCATGATGAAGAAACTTACAACAAGATCTGCAAACCGCTATTTAAAAACGCTTTCAACGAGGTGATCAGGTTCATTAAACAGGCAAAAGAAGTGATCCCTGATGTGCAGGTAACGATAGTTGAACTCGAAGGGGTTGATACAGAAAAATGCAGGAAACTGGCAGATTCTCTCGGAGTAAAGATAAGGGTCCGCAGGTTTAACGCTGTAGGTTAAATAATTCCACCCATTTCAGAAACGATTCTACAACTGCAGGGTCAAATTGAGTGCCAGAACACCTGACGATCTCAGTAATAGCTTCTTTCTTTGACCTTTTTAGTCTGTAAGGCCTGTCCGACGTCAGGGCGTCAAAAGTATCGGCAACAGCGAGAATTCTTGCCATTAACGGGATCTCATCCATTCTTAAGCCGAAGATCCCCCTGCTTCCGTCCCAGTACTCATGATGATATTTTATGCTCAGGATTATATCTTCAAATTGTTTCAGCTCCCTCAGTATATCAGCACCCATACTCGGGTGTTTTTTGATCTCGAACCATTCATCTTCATCCAGCTTGCCGTTCTTATTCAATATCTCTTTTGGTGTCGCGATCTTTCCTATATCGTGCAGGAGTGAGGTTATCTTCAGCCTTTCCATTAGATCTTTTTCAAGTTCCATAACATGGCCGATGCTGACAGCATATTCTGTAACACGTTCAGTATGTCCGGCTGTCCAGTGCGAAGAGGCCTCAAGCGCCCTGACAAGCGAGCTGATGGCTCCAAGCAGTAATGTTTCGAGTTCACTGTAAAGAAACGCATTTTCTATTGCAAGGCCTGCCTGTGTACAGATCGCCATGAGCAACTTGGAATCATTAGAATAAAACTCTTCGTCAGAATCTTTATCAGCTATTACAATTGCTCCTATCACCTTCACCTTGCCTTTTATCGGACATATCATTAAAGACTTCAGGTCTGGAAAGATAGTGCTATATTCAGTCTCCCTCAGTTTACAGAAGGCAGAAGGTCTGTTTGCCTCAAAAGGCTTCCAGAGCACAGTTATGTCCTCTCCAAATTCAATATCTTTGTCCCAATTCCCGGTGAATGTTTTGGTGCAAAGCTTTTTTTTCTTTTCATCAAGGAACAACACAGCCGATGTCTGAACACCGATGGTGTTGACTGCTTCGGCCACAATGCGTGCGCATATTTCGTCAACGCTCAGAACAGAGAAAATACCTGATATCCTGTATAAAAGGGACAATTCCTCATAGGTATTGCTAAGTTCCTGAATTGTTAAAGATAGGTTGTCGTCAGTGTAATTCATCATAAATTCCCTGTCATTGCGAGCGGAGCGAAGCAATCTTGTTTTTTAACGGCTGAGATTGCTTCGTCGCTTCTCTCCTCGCAATGACATAAGTAAAGAAGCGTTGGTCGCATTACGTTAGGAATTATTTGTTCCAATAGTTTCCTGCACCATCTCAAGAAGTGATTTAGGGCTGAAAGGTTTGGTTATATACCTTTCGACACCGCATTGGAGTCCCATATGCTCGTCAGCATCCTGACCTTTTGCAGTAAGCATAAAGATATGGATCCCGCTTAATTCCGGGTCGCTTTTTAACTGTCTGCATAGATCAATGCCGCTAAGTTCAGGCATCATCCAGTCAAGAATGATGAGATCAGGCTTTTCTTTTCTCACAATTTCAAGAGCGTTTTTACTCTCTTTAAGCGTTACCACATCAATCTTCGCTTTTTTAAGCTTATCCTCTATCATCATAAGGATAAAAGGTTCATCATCAATAACAATTACCTTGCTCACGTTGCCTCCCTGTACGGAAAAGTTATGGTTATCTCTGTGCCTTCGCCCAGTTTACTCTTTATGCCCATTTTACCTTTGTGCATCTTCACTATCTCATTGCATAAGGACAGTCCTAAGCCAGTCCCTTTTATCCTTTCACCGTGTTTTCCACGGTAAAACCTTTCTGCAAGATGAGGCATATCCTCTTCGGGAATACCCCAGCCATTATCAGATATTGAAATTTCGAGTTCATCATCCTTCTTTCGGGCAGTTATGTTTATTTTGCATCCTTCATCAGAGAATGTCAAAGAATTATCAAGGAAATTCATCAAAACCTGCCTTAACTTCTCCTCATCTCCGGTAAAAATTTCATCAAGACCGACATCAAGCTCAACCTTTGCATTCTTTCTGTCTATAATTGATGCAAACGACTCAATAACAGTTTTTAACATCTCATTTATAACAATAGGCCCTGACTTCAGTCTCTCCTTACCGCTTTCTATCCTTGCAATGCTAAGCAAATCTGATACCATGCTTGAAAGCCTTAGCCCCTCACTTAATATCGTATTTAAGTATTTCCTGGCTTTTATATCTTCCATATCACCGTCAAGGATCATTTCGGTCATCCCGACTATTGCCGAAAGAGGGGTCCTGAATTCATGTGAAACAGACCTTATAATGTCTGTCTTCATTCTGTCGATCTCTTTTTCCCTGCTTATGTCTCTGAACAGGTTTACAGCGCTTGTTACATTGCCTTCGGCATCATAGACCGGGTTGCTGCTTATCTGAATCGGTATATTCTGGCCATATAGTGTTACTAATTCAGCTTCTCTTGTAGCCTGACTGCCTGATAACGCTGCATCAAGGCATTCTGCAAGCAGGGATCTGAGCCTGTTATTATCTTCTGCGTATCTGAACATATCGCAGACAGCGAGGCCTTCGGCCTTGACTGAAGGAAAGCCTGACATTTTTTCAAAAGCTTTATTGACCGATATAACACGGCCTGTATTATTCACAGTAATTATCCCATCCGCAACACTCTGAAGAACCGTCTCTGAACGCCCTTTCTCGTCTATTGATTTAATGTACAGGTCAGAGCGTTCCAAAGAAACAGCAAGTATATTCGCTATGACCTCAAGAAAGTGGATCTCATCAGCTTTTATAGCCTTGTTTCCAAGATAGTAAAGCGTAAAAACCCCAACCGATTTTTCCCCGATAAACATCGGGGTTGCGGCAACAGTATGGTAGGACATGGCAGAGATCTCAGGATGCAGATAGAACCTCTCTTCAGCCCTGATGTCAGGTATCACTATTGTCGTCTTTTTTTCTATGGAATACCCTTCTGCTGAGCTTATATCTTTCGGATAAATGATATCTCCTTCTTTAACGTTGATATTGGCGGCGGTTTTCAGCAGAAAGTTTCCCTCAGGGTCATTTACAAGCATCCATACAAAATCCGCCCTGAAAAAACTTTTGATGAGCTCAAGGACATTAGCCATAATTGCCTTGAGATCAATAGCAGAACCCAGCTTTGTTGAAAGGGAAAGCAACTGGGCATATTCTTCCTCCCTGCGTTTTTTCTGCTGCCCATATAATTCAAACATCTTTTCGTATAGTTTTATATTCTCGATCGAAATTCCGGTCATTTCGCCTATTGAATTAACGATCTTTTCCTCTTCCATTGTAAAAAAATGCGGTTTGAAACTAAAAAGGCAGAGCACACCCAAAATCCTTTCCTTGCCCTTTATCGGGATACAGCAGAAACCTTTAATGCCAAGATGCTTTACCAAGGAACTTTCCACCCTGTGATCTTTTGATATGTCCGAGCTTGTCATAAGCTGACCTGTAAGAGCAACTTTTCCGGGGATATCCTCACCAAGCCTTATCCTGCCCATCATTCTTGCATATTCATCTGAAATGCCCCTATGGTAACTGCATGTCATCTCTCTTTTGCCCTCTTCGAGAAAGAATATCTCTCCTCCGTCCATATTCAGCATTTCCATGGTTTTATCGAGAATTTTTGTCAATATCTCATCAGGCTTGAGAGACCTGCTGAGCATTCCTGAAATACTGTTTAGAACCGTAAGTTCCCTGTTCTTTCTTGAGATCTCCTCTTCGTGCTTCATCCTTTCCGTAACATCTCTCAAAAGCTCTATTACGCTCACCACATTTCCTGAGGAATCGGTTATCGGGCTTGCAACGATCTCATGGTACTTTACTTCGCCTGCCTGATTTACATGTCTGTGAGTCACCCTCCAGTTCTTTCCTGTGATAAAAACAACCCGTACAGGACATTCATGGCCGTCTTCCACGCACGGATGTTCAGAATTGTGGGATATCACATGGCAGAACTTTCCCACTATATTTTCGGTTGTATTCATCATGGCTATTTTATTTGCCTTTATGATCCGGTATTCCCTGTCTATCACAAGCAATTCATCCTCGATACTGTCCATAATGGTCTCAGCATATTCCTTGGCCTGCTGCAAAGCCTTTCTAAGCTCTTCCTGTTCTGTAAAATCCTTCAATATGCCTATTTTTCCAACTATCTCATCCCCTGCATAGATCGGGGAACCGCTTATCAGAACAGGCATCTGTGAACCGTCTTTCCGGAAAATGTTTATCTCATAGATAGAGGAGATGCCTTTTTCTCTCTTTTCTTCAAGCTGCCGGCGCATTATCATCGTATTTCTGTCATCAAAGAAATCATAAATGGAAGCGCCTATTACATCTTTCCTCCTATGGCCTAAAAGCCTCTCAAAGGCAGGATTAACGTCCAATATATTATTGTTCTCATCAACAACCCACAACGGATCAAGCATCGCATTTATATACATATCCTTCTTCTGAAGTTCGAGGGTCTTTTCTTTGAGCGCTGATGTCATCTCATTAAAGGCCTTTGTAACATCCCCGAGTTCATCGTCAGATATTATCTCAAGATTAACGTCCATGTTCCCTTCTTTTACAGCCTGCGAGCCTGCCTGAAGTTCTTTCAGCGAGATCAGCATCTTTCTCATAAAAAATATGGACAGAAGGAGGGTCATTACAAGAATATAAAATATGTACGGGACTATATGTTCGATAAGTCTTGGAGCAAAATCCTTATGGGCTTTCGTATATGTATCGGTGTCCGGCATATACAGGCTTTCCTCTTCATCTATCATCTTGTCTACTTGCTTTACAACAGTAAATGTAAGGGGTAAAACAACCAGGACCGCAAAAAAAAGAAAGACCAGGATAAGTTTATAAATAATTTTTGTTTTGATCATTTAAAGTAAGCTCATCACAAGAAATAATATAAGAATTATTACGCCCCATGAGACAAATATGACTGCCAGCGGGGTCATGCCTTTCTCAATAATGGAGTTAAATTCCACTGAAAGACCTATAGCGGCAAGACAAGCTGAAAGAAAAAAAGTACTAGATCCCTTAAAATAAGCCATTACAGGCAGAAACACATCGGTAAGATTAACTATCACGGCAAGCAATATGAACACAATGATAAACCATGGTATCTTGACCGTCCTTTTTTCCTTTCCCGAAAGAAAAATAGCAGTTGTTACAACAAACAGCAAAAATGATATCCTGATAAGTTTTATGTTCACGGCCATAGACAAACATTCCTGACTGACATTTCCTGCAACAACTTTAACCTGTCCCAGCATCGGCAGTGTTGTGCCTGCCAGAAAGCTGAATTCATTTATTGAAAGAGAGAGGAAGTCTTTAAGTATCGGATAGAAGATCATGCCGGTAAGCCCGAGCATCATAACAGATATTAAGGATATTGACATATCCTCTCTCTCTGCATCTATAAGGGGTGAGATAACAGCTATCGCTGAGGCCCCGCATATGGACAAACCTGAGGCAAGCAGTACTGCCAGTTTTCTGTTAAGGCCAAAAATTTTGGCAACGTACAGGGTCAGCGCAAACAGCACTGAAAAAACAATAAAGATTATAAATATAAAATCCCACTTCAGACCGCTAAAGACAAGCTTGGAGCCATACATTGCTATGCCTAAAGGCAGAAATATTTTTATCGAAAGTTCAATGCCTTTTTCCAAATGTTGCTTCTTTGCGATAAGATTGCCGATCAGCATTCCGATTATCATAGAGATCACAAGCGCATCAAAAGATGCGTGCATGGTTGAGATGTAATAGGAGATAAGGGCGATAACTAAAACTACAGACAAACCAGGGATGTTCTCTTTAATTTTCATCTATGGAAATTTTAGCACAAACGACTGAATTAACCCAAAGAACAGATCAGTGTCTGGTTATGTTTTCAAGGAGAAAATCCGTTAATCCTGAAATGGGCGTTTCACCCTGTTCTGAATCCGAAAGTTTCTTCCATTTGATGGTCTTGCTGTTGATCTCTTCGTCCCCAATAATAAAAACATATTTTGCCGATAACCTGTCCGCCCTTCTCATATGGCTTTTAAGAGAGGCCTCTGAATCTCCAAGCTCAGCCCAATACCCTGCTCCTCTGATTCTCTCAGCGATCAGCATGCTCTGTGTTTCAGCAGCATCTCCGATAAAAGCAATAAAAATATCAGGCACAGGAAGATCAGGTTGTCCGGATCTCTTCAACAGTTCAACTATCCTCTCCATGCCAACAGCAAAACCCACTGCAGGTGTCTCAGGCCCGCCAAAAGCCTTTACAAGTTTGTCATACCTCCCTCCGGCAGCCACTGCATTCTGTGCGCCGAGGGTTCCACTCGTCACCTCAAATGTTGTACGGGTATAGTAATCGAGCCCCCTGACCATCTCAGGATTGACAGTATATTTAACACCAACAGCCGAAAGCATTGACTTGAGCTTATCAAAGTGGGTTTTACAATCTTCACAAAGATAGTCAATGATCTGAGGCGCGCCGTTTCTCATCTCAACACATCTTCCAACCTTGCAGTCAAGGATCCGGAGAGGATTGAGATTAAGCCTTCGTCTGCAGTCAGGACATAGATTATCGTGTCTGTCAGAAAAAAATCCTGTGACAGATTCCTTGTACCCCGGCCTGCATTTTTCGCATCCAATGGAATTGATCTGAAAACTTAGGCCTTCAAGCCCGATCTTTTCAAGAAAACGCCCGAGCATCAAGATAACTTCCGCATCAGTCTTCGGGCTTGATGAACCGAACAACTCAACTCCTGTCTGATAGAACTGTCTGAAACGGCCGGATTGAGGCCTTTCATATCTGAACATGGGGCCTGAATAAAAGAATTTCTGAGGAGACGGAAGGTTATGCAGGTGGTTCTCAACATAAGCTCTCACTACCGAGGCAGTTCCTTCAGGCCTTAAAGAGATACTGCGTCCTGCCTTGTCATTGAAAGTATACATCTCCTTCTCGACAATATCGGTATTCTCACCTATGCTTCGGGTAAATACACTTGTTAACTCAACGATCGGAGGCCTTATTTCCTTAAAACCGAACAAAGGGAATATCTCCCTTGCAGCCGCTTCGATCTTCTGCCATATATATATATCCGGAGGCAGTATATCCTGCATGCCTTTCAAGGCTTGATAGCGTTCATCAGAACTCACAATGAAGTCTCTTCATCCTCTCTGTGTTCCTTTTCTTCCCTGTCGCTGTCATGTTCAAGCATTATCTTATGGCTCTCGATAAGCCTCTTCAGCTCCTCCTTAAAATGCCGCCTGATCCCCTTAAGATCAACAATGTCCTCATGGATCTTTATCACTTTTTCCTGGGCGTTCTTAAACATATTGTCGGATTTTATCTCTGCCTCTCTGATTATAAGCTCAGACTCTTTT
>MHDW01000180.1:14015-15196 GCA_001803645.1 Nitrospirae bacterium GWC2_42_7
TCCTCAACCATCTGCTGGGCGGTCATGAGAGTCTCCCTCAGGGTCAACTCCATATCCTTATATTCCTTTATCTGGTTCTCTGATCTCTGGATGTTCTCTTTCAGATAAGCGTTTTCCCTTAGCAGATCTTCCATTTCCTCTCTTATAACTTCAAGAAATGCAAAGACCTCTTCTTCATCAAACCCTCTGAACCACTTAGTTGGGAACTGTTTCTGCTGAATATCAAGCGGTGTGATCTTCATTTAACCACCTCCTAATTTATAACCTAATTTTAATAAGTATCTGACAAGAGACAACTGCAGAAATATAATAACAAGAATTACTATTATAGGGGAAATGTCGATAGGGCCGAGTCTGTACCCGATAAGCTTCCTTATCGGTCTGAACACGGGCTCGGTTACAGAATAAATAAAACGGACAATCGGGTTGTAAGGATCAGGATTTACCCAGCTTAGTATGGCAGCGATAATTATGATCCATTTGTAAGCTCCAAGGACATAATCAATGACCGTTGCAGCTGCCACAAGAATGTCTCCCATTATTTTGCCCTCCCTAATTCCTCTGCTCTCTTCTTTGCAGCAAACAGCGCATCTTCAACCAGACTCTTAAACCCTTTTTCCTCAAAGACCTTTAACCCTGCAGCTGTCGTACCGCCGGGAGATGTTACCATCTGCCTGAGCTTCTCAGGAGGCATGCCGGTATCAAGAAGCCTGGCAGTGCCGAGCAATGTCTGGACAGCAAGTTCAGCTGCATCAGTCCTGCTGATCTCCATCTTTTCTCCTGCTTCTATCATCGCTTCTATGAACAAAGCGATAAAAGCAGGCCCGCTGCCTGACAAAGCCGTCACAGCATCCATAAGCCTCTCAGGAAGAGCGATCACTCTGCCTATGGACATAAGGATGCTTTTAACAATATTAACTTCTTTGCCATGGAAGCATTCGCAGAGCGAATAGACTGACATCCCCTCCTGAACAAGAGCAGGCGTATTGGGCATGACCCTGATGATCTGCTTTGTCTTAAGCTTTGATTCAAGATAAGATAGTGTGATCCCTGCTGCTATCGAGACCACTGTCTTTTTATCTGTAACAACATCCGATATCTCATCAAGTACTGCTTCAATATTCTGCGGCTTTACAGCAAGGAATATTATATCGCATGAAGATGCAATATCCCTGTTAGAA
>MHDW01000181.1:0-1063 GCA_001803645.1 Nitrospirae bacterium GWC2_42_7
AGGACAGCTAAGGCAAACTATATATGGACATGAAAACAATACAGGCAACCTGCTCTGGAAGGAAGCATGGCTTAATGGCGGAACAAATCCAAGAATAACAATGGACTACTATTCGGATGGGAACCTTCATCACCAGAGGGATGCAAATCAAAATCTGACTACATATGATTATGACAATGCAACAAAAACATTTCTTTGGAAAGTAACTAATGATGCAACAGGTTTTTATAAAGAATACTCATATGATTATAAATTTGGAAAAGTATCAGATTCTTGGGATGAAAACCGTAATAAGACATCTAGTACTTTTGATAAATTCGGCCGTGTTCAAGAGACCATCTCTTATGTGGGTGAAACAACTTCAATAGCGGCAAAAATCAAGAATGAATACGCTGACTTTGAATATCTTAATACTGGGAAGCCTGTATATTCAAGATCACTTGTCCTTGAGAGTGAAACAAACGGAGACATATTTATAGAAAAATATGACCATTTTGACGGCGCAGGAAGAAACATACAGACCATATCTTTTGGTGAAGAAGGTAAATCTATAGTATCTCAAACACACTATGACAATATGGGTAGAGTAGACAGGACTGATGGCCCATTCTTCAGTACATCAGTAGGATGGCCCATAACACCGCCTACAGACCATCCTTATGCACAAACTTTATATAATTATCACGGAAGGCCTACAAGTATTACGTTCCCTGGGCCGAATGTTGGTGATGAGCCGGTTAGTACAACAATGGATTATCATGGCTTTGCGACAACTGTTATTGACCCTGATGGAGGAGCAAAAACAGAGCAGAAAGATTATCTTGGCCGGGTGATTGAAGTGATTGAATATCCTGATAATGACCCTCAGCATGATCATCATACTCAGTATTCTTATAATGCAGCTGGCGACCTGCTTACAGTTTCATCAATATCTGGCACACAAAATTCTATGACTTATGATACCCTTGGCAGAAAAATCTCAATGAGAGATGCGGATATGGGCGATTGGGCATACTCTTATGATCCCAATGGTAATCTTACATTACAGACAGATGCAAAATCT
>MHDW01000181.1:1129-15054 GCA_001803645.1 Nitrospirae bacterium GWC2_42_7
GAAGGCTTTATAGCGTAACAAATACAAACGTGACGACAACAATAAATGCCTATGACGCAATGGGTAGAGTTACAAGAACAACCAAGACTATCATAGGAGACACTACCGGATATACTACTCTTGCTTCGTATGACCTTTCGGGAAAACCGACTGTTATGACTTATCCGGATGGATACTCGGTCACAAATGATTATCACAGGTATGTACGGAACGACGGGCAAGGTGAAAGAACATACAGCACAGGCTTGCTTTATACAGTTGTAGGTTCCGATGGTACGGCATATGCTACAAATACTCTTTATGAGCCAACTGGCAAGATAGGTCAGATTGTCCATCAGAACCAGACAGCGACAGTGTATACTTATAACCCGAAATCAACAAAACTGCGCTATATAAGAACAACTTCACCTGCAAGCACAGGAGACCCTAAAGATGATGTTATAAACAAAGGTTATTCGTATACACTAGCTGGTGACATTGCTTTTATTACAGATTTCAAAAAAGGAGCTGAACTTCAGCTTCCAGATAATAGATTGGATTACGAGTACACCTATGACATGCTTCACAGATTTACAAATGAGGCAAGTACAAACAATACATATAATGCAGTTATGTATACCTATAATGCCATCGGTAATATCTTATCCAAGACAGTCGGCTCGACAACAGTCGGATATACCTATGATCCTGTGAAGGTACACGCAGTTACAGTCCTCACAGTCAACAGCACCAATTATGCCTTCTCCTATGACCAAAATGGCAATATGACTGACGGTTATGATCTTACAGACATGTCAAATGTTGCCTCAAGGCAGATCGCATATAATGCAGACAACATGCCTTCACAGGTCGCACATGGCGGATACGGGATAACAACTTTGTTGTATGACGCTGGAAGTGGAAGGGCCAAAAAAGTCGGTCCTTCAGGGACAACGTATTACATCGGAGATCATTTTGAGATTACCCCGACGGATGGGTATGTCAAATATATCTTTGCAGGGAACCTGAGAGTTGCTAAGGTAACATCTTCAGAGACGTATTATTTCCACAAAGACCATCTCGGAAGCTCAAGCGCAATGACTACAGCCAGCGGTGCGATAGCTGAAACGACCAATTACATGCCTTTTGGAGAACAGAGAGAGCATACAGGCTCAAACATCTCGAATTATAAATTCACGGATCAGGAACTTGATCCTGAGACAGGACTTTACTACTATGGAGCAAGGTATTATGATCCGATAATCGGAAGGTTCATAAGCCCTGATTCAATAGTCCAAGACCCGTTTGATCCTCAGACATTGAACAGATATACGTATTGCAGAAATAATCCGTTAATCTATATAGACCCGAGTGGATACGGATGGGCAGAAGTGATTGGAGCCGTTGTAGGTGCAGTAGTTGGTGCTTATGCGGCCGAGCAAGCAGGAGGTGAGTGGTGGAAAGGTGCAATTGTCGGAGCTGTTGCTGGTTATACTGGTGCTTATGTTGGTACATCGGTATATACTGTTTTAGGTGGCTCTGGTTGGTTTGCATCGATAGTTGGTGGAGCAGCTGGTGGAGCGACGGCTGGAGTAGTTAGCGGTGCTGGGAATGCTTTAATGTATGGAGGAAATGTTTGGCAAGGCGTTTATCAGGGAGCGATGTACGGAGCATTGAGCGGTGCGGTATTTGGTGCTATAGGGGCATACTACGGTGACTCATGGGGCTTAGATAGAGTTGCTATGTATGGCGTTGCAGGTGGAAGTCTTTCTGAGTTAGCAGGGGGAGATTTTACACAAGGAGCCATATATTCATTAGCAGTGGCTTCTGCAGCCTATTTGTACAAAGCGATTGTTGGTTTTAATCCCGATAGAGAATGGAGAGAAGTTTATCAGGAAAAAAACTATTTTACTTTTCCTGAGACAGGTTATTGTCACATTGGTGAACAAGGCATACCCTTAAATGGTAAATTCTGGCATGACTTTTCGTTAGAAGGTGGTTTTATATCAAAAACTGTTAATTATATCCCCGGCGTTAATCAAGTTGCTGCTTTGCATGATAACTTTCAGATTGCTATTGAGCGAGTAGGTGGTAGTTTAGCGAGAACTATTTTGAATTATCCAGGAATGCCAATAGCGGCTGCTATAACCACTGCGACATTAGCGACAGACACTCCGACCATGGTAATTTATATGATTAACTCAAAAAGAAGATAAGCGCTTAAGAAAATATGTATACGGAGATATGAATATGAAAATAATACTGATACTTATTCTATGCTCGTTTCTTTCTCTTGGTGGGTGTTCTGCTCTCCCGTCTTTCGAGAAGTATACTCAAAGCTGGGTAGGCCACTCTATCGAACAAAAAAAGAAAGCTTCAGCTTATCCTCATGCGTATGGAAAGGGTTGGAAAGAGACTACCTATACGCTTGATAATGGAAATTGGGTTTATGTTGAGAAGCACAAACCAGACTGTTTTATTCATTGGGAAGTAGATCCACAGGGATTTATCGTAGG
This sequence comes from Nitrospirae bacterium GWC2_42_7, assembly GCA_001803645.1. Taxonomy (GTDB): domain Bacteria; phylum Nitrospirota; class Thermodesulfovibrionia; order Thermodesulfovibrionales; family UBA6898; genus GWC2-42-7. Next base: position 3,625 of record MHDW01000181.1, read on the forward strand.
GTACAAACTTGTGGGCAAGTGTCCTTGAGAGTGTTTAAAAAATAGGAGCAGGCTTGTTTTCTGAATAACAAATGAGAAATCTTCAGGTTTTTATAGGATAAATCTAATCAATAGGGGGTTTTAATGATGAAGAAAGATTGCATTAGTAAATCAGTCTCAGAGGTTTTTACCATTTGCTTGCTATTACTTTCAGCCTGCGGAGCACAATTAAAACATGTCTCCAGTGAAAGCCTCAACGGCATTACCATTCAAAAACCCGCAAGAATTATGGTCGCGGACATTGGAGATGCAAGAAAGGACGAAAATTTCAACGGGATAGGGCAGGGTTTTTCCTACTGGATGCCGTCTTTCTTTTTTTCTGACGATGAAGAAGGAAAACAATTACCCGTATCCTATTACATTGCAAAAAGTTTAAGCGAAGACCTGAAAAAGATAGGATATCAAACCAAAATGGCGAATGATCCTATGCTGCGCAGGCCGCTGACTTTTGAGGAGTCTCTTGCAGTTGCCAAGAAGGAAGGAACGGATTACCTGGTTACGTCAAAACTGACAGATGGTAAAACAAATTACTGGGGCTTTATTGTTATTCCGTTTTTTGAGCCGGTATGGACAAGAATCGGGATCGATTCTCAATTACTTGATACAAATGATGAAAAGAATATTACCCCTTTCCGAACATACAAAAAAGAGATCGAGTGGTATTTTGCCAAGATAACAGTTCTCGATGCGATATTTGATGCTGGTATTTTCGGAAGGCATTGGCATAAAGTCGCATGGGGAAAGACAGTCGTCTCTGATGCTTTGGCAGAAACAACTAAAAATATATCGGATAAAATCCAGTCTAAATAAGCAATAAAAAAAGGAGTGGTTTATTATCACAGGATTTTTTATTATAATTCAATGAACTTATTAAGAACATTCAAATATTCAATTGTTTTTATCATTCTACTATCTCAACCACTTTTTGCCGCTGAAATAAAGAATAAAGTTTCTAACATCCCATCTCTTAACCCCAAAACACAACAAGATATCTCTTCTTTTTCCCATCACGAACAGAGGATAATCGTTAAGTTCAGGGAAAGTGTTTCTGAAACAACTATTACAAATCTTCATAAATCAATAAAAACAATGAAGATAAAGAAATTCAAACACCTTAAAAAACTTCAGGTTATAGATCTACCAGCCGGATTATCCGTAAAAGATGCAATAGAAACATACAAAAAGAACAGTAATGTGCTTTATGCTGAGCCTGACTATATTGTTAATGCTTTAACAACACCAAATGACCCCTCTTTCAGTTCGCAATGGGCCTTGCATAATACAGGACAGGATGGAGGGACAGTTGATGCTGATATTGATGCACCTGAGGCATGGGACATAACAACCGGAAGCAGAAATGTTGTTGTGGCAGTTGTTGATACAGGCATTGACTATAACCATCAGGACCTCTCTGCCAATATGTGGCGGAATGAAGCAGACTGCAACAATAATGGTATAGATGATGACGGCAATGGCTATGTTGATGACTGTTACGGAATAGACACATTTAATTATGATTCTGACCCTATGGATGACTATAACCATGGGACTCATGTTGCCGGAATCATAGGAGCTGTTGGTAATAATGGAAATGGAATTTCCGGAGTAAACTGGGAAGTTTCTATCATGGCTTGCAAGTTCATAAATTCTGAAGGATGGGGATATCTTTCAGGTGCAATTGATTGTCTTGAATATATCCAAACAATGAAGGAGAGAGGAGTAAATATAATAGCTACCAATAACAGTTGGGGTGGTTTTGGATACACAGATTCTTTGCGTGAAGCTATAAACCAGCAACTTCAGGCTGGAATTCTTTTTATTGCAGCTGCAGGAAACAGCAACGAAGACAATGATCACTACTCTGAATTCCCTGCCAGTTACCACATTCCGAATTTTATTTCAGTAGCAGCAATAGACTATTCAAACAAATCAGCAACCTTTTCGAACAGTGGAAGGCATTCTGTGCATCTTTTTGCTCCGGGAGTGGATATTTTGAGTTCTACTATTGGTAATGATTATGAAGTTTTCAGCGGGACTTCAATGGCTGCACCTCATGTTACAGGTGTTGCTGCTTTACTTAAGGCACAAGATTTATCAAGAGACTGGAAGGCTATAAAAAATCTGATCCTTACAAGCGGAGATGATATTCTTGATTTAAGGGTAACAATAACACAAAAGAAACTTAATGCATATAGATCCTTAACATGTTCAAACTCTATTCTTTACTCACGACTTTTACCCACAGGCAAGGCAATATTTGGGGTTGTCGGAACTCCAATAGATTTGTCGGTTCTGCATATCAACTGTGCTGTTCCGAATGGCGAGGTCATTGTTACAGTAACCTCTGGCAATGAAAATATTAGTCTCCATGATGACGGCATTGGGACTGATGAGGCATCAGGAGACGGAATTTATTCAGGACAATGGACGCCTTCATTCCCCGGCATTTATTCGTTACAATTCAATAATGGAGATATAGTTGACGTTATGGTTTATGTTGATAACGTCCAGACATTGGTTGGAAATGATACAAAGTATCAGGTTGATAATATAGCAGAAGCAGTAGCTGTCGGAGACCTAAACAATGATGGTAAAACAGATATAGTTGTTTCAACATTTGCCGGTGAGCCTGGTTTAGAATTTTATGACCTCTTTGTATTTATTCAAGGCACTAATGGTGAATTGAAACCTGCAGAAAAGTATAGGGTTATGGATATCGGGAGTTGGAGTGGATTGTACTCTGTTGATATCGGCGACCTTAATAATGACGGAAGGAATGATGTTGCTGTCAGTGCTTTAGATTATACATATCCTGAAAGAAACTTTATTTCAGTGCTATATCAGAATGAAACCGGAGTTCTTGGCTCGATGACAAGATTTCAGACTACAAACACAAGAAGATTAAGGATAGGCGATTTAAATGGTGATGGCCTGATGGATATTGTTAGTTCAGGGAATGTCAAAAATGATACAATCCTTGACGTCTATCTACAGAATAGTGATGGCGCCCTTGACCCCCCGGTTCATTATCAAGTGCCTGATTATTTTGTTGACCTGGAAATCGGCGATATGAACAACGATGGACTGAAAGATATCCTTGTCCTTGGCAGTGGTTCTATAACAATCTTATATCAGAGATCTGATCACACTTTTGATCTTCTTTCTTATCTCGGTGAGGAAGTGAATAAAGGTTATGCTTCATTTACAGTAGGTGATATTAATGATGATTCGTTAGATGACATCATTGTTACTTTGGGTGGCAATATATATTCATATCCCAAACCAAATATAGTAATTTTTCTTCAGACAGTAACCGGGATATCAAAGATTCCGATTTATTATCCTGCTCGTGATTGTCCTATCTCAGTGAAAGTTGCTGATATTAATTCTGACAACAAAAATGATGTAGTAATAAAAAATAATGGGTTTAATACTATTGGTATTTATCTCCAATCTCCAAATAATAATTTGTTCCCATATATCCCGAATTTTGCATGGACACAAAGTTTCAATAAACGCTCTCTTGCAGCAGGCGATGTCAACGGTGATGGGGCTAATGATATCATTTCATTGGATTCCCTTAATGGCCTATATATTCTTTACAATGACTCTCAGGCTTCTCAAGGTTCCAGTGATCTATGGGTGATTAAATCAGGCAATGGCAGTGGTAAAGTAATAAGCTCTCCTTCCGGCATTGATTGCGGCTTAGTTTGTAATAAATATTTCAATGAGGGGACTTACATTACCCTGACAGCCATACCTGATCCGGATTCATATTTCGAAGGCTGGAGTGACAAAATATGCGGTTACATTGAAAATTATAAGGGTACATGTACGTTAATGAAAAACTTGAACCAATCTGTTCAGGCTCATTTTAGGCTCAAGAAGGTTACTGCAACTATAGAAAAGCAGGGTTCAGGAAGCGGAAAGGTTGTCAGCCATCCTCCAGGCATTGACTGCGGAACAAATTGCTCTAAAGACTATCCAAGTTATACTGCAATATCTTTAACTGCCACCCCTGACCCCGGTTCTGTCTTTGTCAGGTATAGCGGACGCGTGGGAGCTTATGATGTAATTTGCCCGTGGAAAAACCCATGCGGAGTACTGATGAATGCTGATGCAAAAGTCACGGCTATCTTTGATTCCCTTACAGAAACCCTTACAGTCACTAAAAGCGGCTCAGGCAACGGCACTGTATCCAGCAGTCCTTCTGGAATAGATTGCGGTCCGGATTGTTCGGAAGTGTATAACCATGGCGATTCAGTAACACTAACTGTAACACCTGATGAAAACTCAACTTTTGACGCTTGGGAAGGTGACTGCACAGGAAATAAGACCTGTACAGTAAAAATGGATGCGCCAAAATCAGTGAAAGCAAAATTTAAAGGGATTATCAGCCTGACCAGTCCAACCAACGAAGAGGAATTAAGCGCCTGTTCTTACTATAATCCGCCTTTATTTACATGGACTACCACATTGTTTTTTGATAAGATGGAGCTTCAGTTCTCATTATCCGCTGATTTTTCCTTTATTCCTTTTAAGGCAAGTATAACCACGCCAGCCACTGAATTCTTAATAACAGCTTCTTTGATGAAAAAAATGCTGAATTACTCAGGCAGCGGGGGCGGCATAATGTATTGGCGTATAGTAGGCACACGATATGATGGAAAAATATTGATTAGCAACATTTCATCTTTCAAAATTACAGGATATGAAACTGCCGTTGACAATGAAATTTCCCCTACAAATAAGTCTGCTCAACCTGTACTTTCATGGAAGAACAATTGCAACACAAAGTTTAAAGTATGGTTCAGTCCTGATTCTGCTTTTGCAAAAACAACGAAGGCCAAAAAAAGCTTATCTTTTAAAATAATGAACCCCAATGACAATAATGGTGAATTTAATCTGGAACTGACACCAGCTCAATGGCTCACCATAAGGAATGTTGCAGGAGACAATGAGGGCTCTGCGATATATTGGTATGTCGAGTCAACGGACATACTTAAAAGATATGGCAAGACAATCATAAAAAGTTTTGTGCTTGAAGCAGACTGAAGACCTTCCTCTGTAAAATGTGCCTTTTTTACAGCATGACTGCCTACAGAGCCTTTTGCTTTTTTCAGCCTGAGCAAATTATACTAACTTGCCAGATAAACGGAAATAAAATATCCAGTAACAAGAACATTTTCTTCCTTAATCCTGATAAATTTTATACAAAAAATGCTCTATATCGAAGATAAACTGAAAGAGGCCCTTGCAGCGCAGGGGTTTAGCAGTTACAACAGTTTTATTGAATATAAAGGCGGCCTCCGGGTCTCACGCAAATCCAAAAGAGATGTCCGTACGATAGAACTTCTGGTTGGAGGAAAGAAAAAGAATTATTTTATAAAACTGGCCCGTGTTGAGCCCTTTAAAAGGGTTTTGCAGAGTATTCGAAAGAGCCAATTCCCTCATAGCAAAGTATTGAAGGAACTTCAGATGCTGAAATTTTTTGAAGAGCAGAACATTCCTGTAATGCGTGCCATGGCATGGGGAGAAAAGTGTATTTTGGGGTGGCCGGTCAGCGGTTTTTTGCTCCTGGAGGAAGTTAAAGGAAAAGAATTTGTAGAACTCTTTAAAAAGTCCGGCAGCCGTGTACGCAGGCAGATGATGCGGGGGTATGGGGCTCTTGTCGGTCATGTCCATAAAAAAGGTATAAACGCCAAGGTCAGGCCCAGAGATATTATCTGTGTGTCGGATGATTTCTCGGATTATTCCAAGGCATTTGTGCTTATTGACCGCGAGCGTGGCAATCCTTTCCCTGTTGATATGCCGATGAAAAAATGCGCGGCCCAGTTAGCTACGCTCTTAACAAAGAGCATTCAAAACATCGGCATGCCTGAGAAGGGAGAGCTGTTGGCTTTTTTAGTCGGATATTTTTCCGGGAACCGCGCTTTTTATGAAAAAAGGAATGAATTTGTGAGTATTGCAGCAGCCAGGATAAAACAGCTCATGGAGAAGCAGGAGCGATACAAGGAAATCCGGGAGACATTACTCAGAAAATATCAATTGCGCTGATGCCTGACGCCTGCGCTTTAATTGCAGGCTGCACATCTGACCCGGAGGATTTTTGCTTTTTAAGTTTCTGAGTATTATAATAATTACATTGAAATCTGTTTGATAATATAAAAACCCATCAAATCTTTATACAGCTATTCTCTCTCAAAGTATATTATCAAGCCTGATTTTATTATGAAATCCAGCTTTGCTGGACTAATCCGGTTTTAACCGGTCTATTTTAGGTGGAGACAGTCAGAAAGGATAAAATGTTTGATGTAGAAGCAATGCGGTTTTTTGTATTCCCTCCGTTAAAATTCTTCAGGGATATAAAGAGGATCAAGTTTTCCCTGAATTGCGGCACAGTTTTATATCATTATTTCCCCTTTTCTTTGACCATCTGCCTGAGATACTAAGAGTTTTCTCGTAAAAACAAGCAGAAAAGAGGGAAATATGATTGTATTTAATATAACCTGGAGTGAGGAACGGGTCAGAGAATTCCTGCAGAAAGAAAACCTTTCATATCAAAATATTGAAATGCCCTACGGTTTGTCCACCGGGGGCGATGACCGGTCATCAACATGCAAAAAAATCCTTCCGGATGATCTGACCGGAAAGACCGTGCTGGATATTGGATGCAAGTTCGGCTATTTTTGTATTGAAGCCATTAAGCGCGGGGCCAGGAAGGTTGTCGGCATCGACTTTGATCCTGAGAACATCCGGAAGGCCAGGATGATAGCTGACTGCCTGGGTATGCCTATAACCTATGAACTTTTTGATATTGAGACAGACCGCATTCAGGAAAAATACGACTATGTGCTCTGCCTGAATGTTCTGCACCACCTTAAAGATCCTATTGCAGTGCTGGACAGGCTGATCGAAGCGACTTATGAGAATCTTATACTTGAAGTTGCATCGCTGGGACCGCGGGACAGGAAGAGACTGAAGATTTCACTCTTTACCAGCATGCTGCTTAAACATCTCCCGGTACTTTTCATTTCAGGAAATGGTAGATCGAGTCAGTTCAGGGACCACAAATTTTTTATAACGCAATCTGCGATCAGAAGGCTGTTGATGAACCACCAGAATATGTTCGCCAGTGTCAATATTGAACCTACTGAATTCAAAGACCGTTTTATTGCTATAGCTGCCAAACGCAGGATAGGCAAGTTGCTGGTGGTTGCAGGACCGATTGCATGCGGCAAGACTACTCTCATTCGCAAGTTGCAGAACAATGAACTGCCGGAAGTTGCCGGCTGTTTGAATGTTGACGATTTTTCCTCATGGAGGACCGTAAATGCAAGGCGTTTTGATGAATTGACCGATCCTGTGATTGACAAATTGATACTGTATTATGATATCAAGCGGCCTTTCTTTAAAAATACTAAGGTCTATGAACGTGATGTTGCTCTTGATATCCTGAAAAATGCTGCTGCTGTATCTTTTCTGACACTATGGACACCCCCTGATATCCTGATAGAACAACTGGACAAAAAAGAACAGGACAAATCACGGGATGGACGATCAACAGGCAAAAAATATCAAAAACTTCGCAAGGCATATCAGGACTTCGAAAAGATCCGTACAATCTACAGCGACTGGATCGAGTTCTGCCAGAAGCAATCTGCAAAACACATAGTTGTCTCTGTTACAGACGGGGTCAGAATCTCTACTGATGAGAACTGGAAACAACTGGTTATGGAACAATAACCGGAGAAACAATTTGCTGCAGTGTAGATCAGGGAAATCAAAAAGACAGTTGCAGAAAATACCCATTTTTCTCATGGTCCTGCGCCATCGGTGTCGTTAAGGCCAAATTAATTAATAACTTCAGTGAAGAACCTTTTTGCCGGGTGTTGAATCATAAGGCATGAAAAAATCCATTTACTTAAGATAATATATAGTGAAATTTGAATGCCTTACAAAGAATTTGCGGCCGGCTGCAAGTCTGTCGTCAACAACTGATGAAATGACCAGTTCAGAAAAAGATAACCAGGAACCTGAAAAAAAGATATTCAATGTCCTCCATGTGGTGAGCAGACTGCCTCTCGGCGGGGTCGAAAATATGCTCATGAAGGTTGTTAGAGGCTATGACAGAGACCGTTTCAATCCCATTATCTGCTGCATGAAAGAGGGCGGAGAGGTTGCTGACTCATTGAAACAGTCAGGCTTCAGGGTCGAAATACTGGACAAAATGCAGGGGCATGGTTTTGACTGGCGGACTGTAATTGCACTCTATAAATTCATTAAGAATGAAAATATCCATATTCTCAGAACCCACCAGTATCACGCAAACCTGTATGGGCGTATAGCAGGTCTGCTTGCAGGTGTTCCGGTAATTATCCCTTCCTTCCACAGCCGTTATGTTTCTCCGGCAGAGCCCAAAATGCACAGGAGGCTGTTAAACTCCATGCTGGGTCATTTCAGCGACGCGCTTGTTGCAGTGTCCCCTGCTGTTTACTCTGACATTATAAAGTATGACAAGGTGGACTCCTCTAAAATAAAAGTGATCTACAATGGCGTGAAAATAAGCGACTTCAGCCCGGATGTTCCTAAAGCAGAAAACAGAAAAAAATTAAACCTTCCTGAAGACGTTTTTATTATAGGCTCAGTCGGAAGGCTTAAGGAAGAAAAAGGGCATAAGTTCCTGATAGAGGCTGCCTCGCGGCTTGAGAATGTCTGTGTTGCTCTGGCCGGTGACGGCCCGTTAATGGATGAGCTTAAAGCCCTTGCAGATAAATTCAGAGTGAAATGTATATTCATGGGCATGATGCCACCTGAGAAAATACCTGTTTTTTTAAAGTCCCTGGATGTTTTTTGTTTTCCTTCATTATGGGAAGGTTTTCCCACAGCGCTTATAGAGGCCATGGCTGCCGGACTGCCTGTTGTTGCAACAGATATTCCTTCTAACAGGGAGATCGCAGATGATGCAGGAATTCTGGTTGCGGCTTCGCGAAAAGAAGATCTTGCAGGACCATTGAAAATGCTGTTTGAAGACAGACTGCTGAGGGATGAAATGGGCAGAAGGGCCAAAGAAAAGATACAAAAATTCTCCATAGAGAATACTGTCAAAACATATCAGGATCTCTTCAATGAGATTTTAAGAAAAAAAGGAATGCTCTGATGCAATACAACATCCTTCTTGTGACCTCATTCAGCAAGCCGTGGGACAACGGCTGGTACTACCAGAAAGGGTTCGAGAAAAATGGTTGTAGAGTGGTCTCATTAGATGCAGCTTCATTGGCGAATTCTGTTGATGCGGTTTATAAAATAACAAAAGAACTCAAGCCTGATTTTATATTGCATACCAAGGATGAACTGCCGGCTGAGATATTTCAGGACCTCAGGAAATTCACAAAAGTTATACAATGGCATCCTGACCCGGTCATCCAGGATTGGCTGCCCCCTTTTGTGAAGGCTTCAGATATTTTTTTTACTATGTCCGAAGGTCTGGTAGATGAGTTCAGGAATATCAACCCGAACAGCTTCTGGCTTACCCAGGCATTTGAACCCTCATTTTTTGAAATAAAGGAAATTACTCAAAAGGACCTGAAGACTTTTTCGTCAGATATAGCTTTTGCCGGCAATCTCGGTTCAATGATGCAGTATCTTGACCGGAGAAAATCCCTTAAGCTTATTATTGAGAATGGATTTGACTTCAGGTGGTGGGGTCCTAAGATCCCGAGGAAATTTTCAACACTCCCTTTGATGCTCGGTAACCTCGGCAGGGCTTACGGCGGCCAGTTCATCTGGGGGGAAAGCTATGCAAAAGTTGCAAAACTGTCAAAGATCTTTCTTGCCTTTGACTCTATGCCTCATTTAAGAAAATCAATGAGCGCAAGAATGTACACTGCTGTTGGATGTGGTGCATTTTATATGTGCCGGCATATAAACGGTATAGAAGAGGTGTTTGAACCTGACAAGGAGATAGTTACGTTCAATTCAGACGCTGAGATGATAGACAAGATAAGGTTCTTTCTCCCGAAAGAAGATATAAGAAAGAAGATCGCAGAGGCCGGAAGGGTCAGAATACTGAAAGACCATACATATGAAGTCAGGACCAGAGAGATGTTGAATATAATCAGAAAGGTATTTTCATTAGCCTGATTATTCCCTATAGTTCCCTCCCCCTTGAGGGGGTGGAGATTTTGGACACCCACTGTCTCTGCTATGAGGTTTCCCTATAGTTCCCTCCCCCTTGACGGGGGAGGGTGAGGGAGGGGGTGATGAGGGGAGATTTTGGATACCCCGCTGTCCCTGCCGGCAGGCAGGCCCGGCCTTAGAGACAGATTTCTCAGATACAAACAAAAATTCCTTGAAATCCATAGTTCACTGGGATTTATAATCTTCTGGTTTCTGACCCCGCTGTTTTATCTGAAATTTTTTGTCTTATACATTCAAGCAATTTTATTTGCATCTGAGAAATCTGTAAATTATGCTGTGTCCGATAAATTTATGAATAATGTTGGCAAAAACAAAAAACTGCCGTTTATTCCTTTACCGCAGTTGACATTTGAAATAATCCTTAAGTAAACTCAAGCTCAAATATGAATGACCAGAAAGACCTGTTAAACCATCCTGTTTTTATTGTTTCTACCGGGCGCTGCGGTTCAACAATGCTATCGAGGCTTCTTGCGATACATCCGTCCCTTTTTGTCTTTAACCAGTATCCTTCCCTAAGAACAGAGGCTTTTGTTAACTGGTCGGCTCCAGGGAAAAGAAAATTGATAGAGAAAAGGCTCCGGAAAAAGAGAGACGAACTGATAAATACTGTCAGGAGAAACCGGTTCATTTATGTTGAGAACTCCACCTCTGCTGCTTTCTTTATGGACGAACTCTATAGGCTCTTTGATGCAAAATTTATCTATATATTTCGTGACGGCAGGGATTTCCTGAGGAGCGGCATGTCGCGCGACTGGTATAAACCGGAATCCCTGGTGAACCGCATAAAGGCATGGATAAGGAGGAGATTCCTGATAGAGACAGGCAGGGACACTTCAGACACTCTACTGATACCGCCTGCAGAATACAGCACAAGGTTCGAGAAGATAGCCTGGCGCTGGGCTGAGGTGAACAGGATAATACTCGACCGTCTTTCATTCCTCCCTGATGACCGGAAATTGACGGTCAGGCTGGAGGAGCTCAACAGGGAGAGTCTTACTGCCATACATAATTTTCTGGGAGTTAATGCGGATGATGCCTTGATAAATGAGATGCTCGGCATTGCGAATACCAGACCTAATAAAACACAGAAATATGAGTTCCCTCCTTATAATGAATGGTCTGAGAGTGAAATGCAGAGGTTTAAAGAGATCGCCGGCGATATGATGAAGAGGCTGGGCTACAGCATTTAGC
>MHDW01000181.1:15062-15322 GCA_001803645.1 Nitrospirae bacterium GWC2_42_7
CAGAAAAAGACAGAATGATTCATAAACACAATAAATCGACATGATGATCAGGACTGCACATCTTGATCAGGATGATTATCCAGTTCGGGAGCAATCTTGGACTTCTCCTTTTTCGGGTATTGAAGCATTATTTTTTTAAGGAGTCGTTATTGTGTTTATTCTTCATTCCACCTTTTTTGTAATTTGTTAATTTTTTCATTTTTTTCTTGACATCCGTTTTTAAAATCCTGTTAAATAGTGACTGTTGTTTTAAAAATATC
>MHDW01000181.1:15357-15659 GCA_001803645.1 Nitrospirae bacterium GWC2_42_7
AGGATGGTCGGGAAGAAAGCAAAATTTCCTCAAAAGAAGAACAATCCGTTTTTTCATTTTATCCAGGTCCGCTATTCCTGTTCCCTTATACAACACAATAAAATTAAAATGAATTTATTCAATAAACCAAGGGGGAACTCATGACACGAGGGCTAATCAGTTATAAAATTATCGCGATATTTTTGGGAATAATACTATCAATTCTTTTTTCTTCTCCCGTAATAGCTGTAGAAGAAACAAGCGGCGACATAATCGGACCGGATACTTCGCAGCCAACCCCTGAGAGCTTTCTGTTCACGGGC
>MHDW01000181.1:15702-21764 GCA_001803645.1 Nitrospirae bacterium GWC2_42_7
CAGAAAAACGGATGGCTTGGGGTAGGATGGACGCTCGATATGGGATCAATACAGAGAAGTACCAAGAATGGCCTTGATTATGGTAAAGATGAATTTGTTTTCTCAAAAAATGGCTCTACTACGGAATTGATAAAGGTAGATGCAGTAAATAACGAATATAGGGCAAAGATAGAAGACGGCAGTTTTTTGAGGTTTTACTATGATGGGACTTTGTGGAAAGTCTACGACAAAGACGGCAAAGTTTATAAATATGGGCAAATTCCTGCTTCCCGTTCAGGGACATTCAAATGGTGTCTTGATAGAGTAGAAGACTCAAACGGCAATTTTATGACGATAAGTTATCAACCGGGCCTGAGTGGACTTTCACAGATAAAATATACCGGGAACTCCAACACATTGCCTGATCCCACAAATACTATCGAATTTATCGAAGAAGGAAGAACTGATAGACCTTACCTTAATAATTTAATAATAACAAGACGCTTACAGAGAATAGTGGTTAAAGCCGGCAATCAGGAAATAAGGAAGTACGAATTAGCATATGAATACTCAAGTACAGAAAGGACAAGACTCAAAAGTATTCAGAGATACGGGAAAAATGATGCCCAGCAATGGGTGAAGTGGCCTTCTGACGAACATCCTAAGTCTACTGTTATCTCATGGAGTCAGTGGAATTCAGGATTTGAAATATCTGTTGACAGCAACGGCACCCCGATAGTTGATGTAAACGACGAATTCGTATACGATCATGAAATCTATGCCTCAAAGGACGCTCAATATTTCCCCTCATATAAAATAGCTGACATTGACGGCGACGGCAAAAGTGACCTTGTTTATGATGACAACCCTTCCGGTATTGGAAAAATACACGTCCTTTTCAGTAGAGAAGATGGTTTTACCGAGATTGGCCCGGCAGTCACACGGAAAGAAAAATATTATAGGTCGCAAAAACCATTCCAAATCGGTGACTTTAATGGAGATGGCAAGGCGGATGTGTTTTATGAAGGCGCAAATAAATATTATCACGTTTTATTAAGCGCCGGGGATAGCTTTGCGGAGGACACACAATATGGATGGGGCCAACGAACTAACGATTATAATATAAATATACCGTGGACAAGGACAGGAGATTTTAATGGAGATGGGAAGACCGACTTGCTTTATCAGGACAACGATGGGAAGATCGACTTGCTTGATCAAGACACCAGCGTAACTCATGTTTTATATAGTCAAGGGGATACGTTTTCTGAGGTTTCCTTTAATCATAAACCTCCCTACCTTGGCCCATTATTGGATGTAAATAATGATGGAAAAACAGATGCCATTTCTTTATTCGAAGGCTATACAACAAATGGCCAATATCGAGGCTTCGTTTCATTTGCTTTAAATTTTTATCCTTATGATGGTGAAACTGCAGTTATAGACACAGAGAGAAATTCTTACAGGCCGGATATATTGTTTGGCGACGTAAATGGAGACGGAACATCCGATGTAGTTTATGAAGATATTTATCGCCAAATAAGGGTCAAGCTTTATCAAGGAACCTATAACGTTTGGGCGCAGCGCGATCCGTCATTATATGACATCTTTGAAAATCGGGGCAGAGAACAGCTTATAGATATGAACGGCGATGGAATGGCAGACTTTGTTTTTGAATATAAGAAGACTATATATGTTATGCAGAGTATAGGTTACATAGATTCATATGGAAAAGGCTTTAAAGATCCGGTTGCATGGGGAAGACGGTCTGTAAGCTATAAAGACTCAGAGAAAGGACTAAAAATTGCCGATGTCAATGGAGACGGACTTGTCGATTTTGTTTATCAGGGTGAAAAGAATGGAAAAGCTGAGATTCACGTTTTAAAGAGCAAATCTCCTTATCCTGACCTGGTGACAAAGATCGAAAACGAGATCGGAAGCTCTTATGAGATCACTTACATGCCTTCTTCAGCTTATCCAAACAACCAGATACCGTTTGTACTCCAGACAGTTTCTTCCATAACTAAAAATGATGGGCTTGGCAATAGTTCAACAACAAACTACTATTACCAAAATGGATATTACGATTATAAAGAAAGGGAATTCAGGGGATTCGGATACGTCAAGCAGACCAATCCCAACAATACGACCCTTGAGACATGGTTCCATCAGAAAGACGTCAAGGATGCGGACGGGTATTATACAGATGATGAGGATTTAAAAGGCAAGTCATATAAAACCGAATTCAAGAGTTCTTCAGGCGACCTGCTTTCGAATACAACATTCAGATGGGAACGAAGCCGGGGCAAGACAGACCCTGCCGAGTATCCTGTTTTTGTGAAGCTTAAAGAGAAAATGACAAAGAATTATATCGGTGGTGTTGAGACATTTACCACAACAGTGAACACTTATGACGACAATACCGGCAATCTTCTTTCTGCAATAACTTCAGGTACAGACGCTGAAGAAGTAACAACTACTAACACATATGTAAATTTTTCAAATATCTGGAGGGTCAAGTCTACAACCATAAGCGGCAGCGAGACAGAGCTGTCAAGAATAACAACTTATGAATATTATCCAGATGGTAAGGGCAATCTCTGGAAAAATATATATTGGCTTAATAATGATGTCTCAGAGAGCGAAGAAGTATTCACTTATACCGCTGAAGGTAATATTGAAACTGTCACTGATGCAAATCAAAATATTACAACATTTTATTATGACGATGCACAAAAAATCTTTCCAAACAGGATTGCTTACCCTCAGACAAATGGCATTGCCCATAATGTCCATTTTGAATATGACTACAGGTTCGGCATGGTCTCGCGTTCATGGGATGAAAATAACAATCTGACAAAAAGTATTCCGGACGTATTTGGCCGCACAATTGAAACGACATCCTATAAAGGTTCGACTGAAGGAGCAGAGATTGCTGCAAAAACCAAAATACAATATTTTGATTCAGGATTTATTGATATTAACAATATAAAACCTAACTATACCAAAACGAGTGTTCTCGAAAATAATGAAACTGGAGAGATATACATTGACCAGTATGATTATTTTGACGGACTTGGAAGGAACATACAGACAGTAACTCCAAGTGAGGCCGTTGGCAGATATATAGTAACGCAAACACATTATGACAGTATAGGAAGAGTTGATCTCACTAAAGGCCCATTTTTCAAAAATGCAGCTACAGCAGATTTTTATAATGCTGAGTATGCTGAAACATTTTCATTGCCAACCCAGTGCCCAAATACTAAGCCATGCACAAAAACAAGCTATTACGACTTTGGAAAGCCCAGTCTAATTGAAAGCACGGACAGTGATTATGGAACGGTCAGCGCCAATTTCGAATATTCCGGCCTTACAACAACTGTCAAAGATCCTGAAGACAAAATTATAGATGAAATCAAAGACTATCTTGGCAGGACGATACAGATAACTGAATATGCAGATAATAATGAGTTTCAAATTACTACTTATGAATACAATGCAGTCGGTGATTTAAAAACCGTAACAAATGATTCCGGTGACCAAACCATTATTACAACAGATAGATTGGGCAGGAAGACAGAGATGCAGGACCCTGATATGGGCAAATGGAAGTACTGTTATGACAACAACGGCAATCTTAAAGTACAAATAGATGCAGATGGAAATATAATCAAATTTGATTATGATGCTTTAAACAGGCCTTGGCAGAAAACCTATTTCAAGAATGACAATCCATCTTCCATATCGGACCCTTGTACAGCTACGGGAACTGCTTTAGGAAATACAGTCACATTTGCTTATGATACCGCCTCTTTAAACGGAATTGGGAGCCTTTATTCAGCAGCTAATTCAGATGTAACGATTCAGTATGGTTCCTATGACACAATGGGCAATCCGACCAGTGAAACCAGAACAATCTTCGGAGATTCGACCTATATTACGACATATGGGTATGACCTATCAGGAAAGCTGACAGGAATTACTTATCCTTCTGTCTCTCCCATAAGTTTTGTTGAAAACATTTATTATCAGGGCACAGGGCTTTTGAATCAAGTCAAAGTCGATGAGACGGTATACGCTACAAATTTAAATTATACTCCGTCAGGAAATGTTGGAAGGATAGATTTTGGCAATGGTATTTCGACCACATATACTTACGATCCTCAATTGACAAAACTGCAAGCGATTAAAACAAGTAATAACTTGATTGATTTAACATATCAGTTCAAGAAAGCTGGGGATATTCAATCCATAACAAACAAAAAGACAACGCCTGAAGTGCTGTATGCATATACTTATGACAACCTCCACAGGCTGAAAACAGAAAAGATCAATGATATCCAGTCATTCGGCTATGACTATAATGCCATAGGCAATATAGAAAAAAAGACAATCGGAACTACTAAAAATTATAACTATGTTTATGACCCTGATAAAATACATGCTTTAAAAGACCTTGTAGTAAACGGCGAGACATATGCTCGCACATATAAACAGAGAGGGGTACTTTATAACGCTGATTTAATGCCATATCAGATAGATATTACTAAAACTGACAATTCAACCCAGACAACAAGCCTGACATATGATCCATTTGGTGTAAGGGCGAAGAAGAGCACTACCCCAGGGACAACGACCTATTACATCGGAGAGCATCTTGAGAAGATCAACAATGAGCTTACTGCGTATGTTTTTAATGGTGGCCTCAGGATAGCCAAGAAATCGTCTTCAGGGACATATTATTATCACAAAGACCATCTCGGAAGTACATTGGCGATGACTGCTGCGAACGGGGATGAGGTTGAGACAGTTAACTACACGCCGTATGGAGAAGATAGAAATCCCAATCATCCGGCATATTCAAGCAACTATTTGTTTACGGACCAGGAATATGACCCTGAGACAGGGCTGTATAACTATAAGGCAAGGTTGTATGACCCTGTAATCGGGAGGTTTATAAGCGCTGACAGCATAGTGTCCGATCCTTTTGATCCCCAGAGCCTAAACAGGTATAGTTATGTTCTGAACAATCCTTTGATTTATACTGACCCGACAGGACATGATGCATATGTCGGTTTATACTGTTACGGTGGAGGAGGATGGGGAGATGGATGGGGTATAACAATTGGATGGGAATGGGGAGGAGGAGGATATGGAGGGGTCTGGGATGATTACTTCGGCAACTATTCAGGTTGGTCCTTACCCGCAGGGGGCGGCGGCCATGGCGGAGGCTCACGGGAGCAAACTAATAACTCGAGTGCTGTAATCGATTCTGTGAGTGAATTTGCATCAAATGTGGGCAATTCATTCCAAGCAATTGGAAATGCCATGGGTTATGGTACTAACTATATTACAGGTGGTCTTATTGGCAATGATAAATTGGATTGGGATCTTCAGAACCAGTCGAATCCAATACTGGCAGCAAATAATATAGGTGGTTGGGGTGAGAAAGCTACTTATGCTGCTTTGGGTGTGTCTACTGTTGCCATAGCTAGTGCTGTTGCTTTAGATGTAGCAGCAGCAAAAGGCATCAGTTATGTTGGAAATTATAGTATGCACGCCATGGCGCAATCTTATGCTAGACGCATTAGCATTGGTCAAGTAACTGATGCTATAAATATAGGGAAGCGTTATTTTGATCCAAAGTATGGATCAATAGTCTCAGCATTTAACAAAATAGCAGTAGCTAGAGTAGGTACAGTTATCACTACTATAATGCATCAGAGCAGACCCCAATCTCGGTATTTGCAATTTCCTTGGATAGGTAAATAAATGCATATTTTAGTTGAAAAAAAAGAAACCGAACCATTAATTGCGGCTAATCTTTTTTACCAATTAGGTTCAGGGATATTAACCGTGATTTTTGATGAAAGAAAAGAAGCCAAAGAAGCTAAGGATTATTTTACTACCTTATTGATGGATTATTGGGAAGTTGACGTGACTTCCAGTGGTTCTCCCTTGCGTATGGAAGTCATTTTGCCTAGAAAAAAATGGATAATCAATAATGAGTTGCAAGTTCCGAAAACTTTTTTGCAAGCAAAGATATTGTTTGATACTAATCAAGTAACAGAGTTGGAAGG
>MHDW01000181.1:21817-24499 GCA_001803645.1 Nitrospirae bacterium GWC2_42_7
AGGTGTCCTCAAGTAATAAGCTATCAGGGATTTTGTTTAATGATATAAAAAATGATTTTCTTTATCTAAGATGGTTTTTAGCTGTTAGGAGATTCTATCGAAAAAGCAAATAGGGTGGAGAAAGACTAAATGATAAAAAGATAGGGATGCATCCCATAGAAAGTGCATTCTAACCCTTTTAAATAAAATGGAAAACAATATTCTAAAAATCATGAATGAATTTATTGATGGTAATGTTGAGGTTAACTCATTTCTCAACACTTTAGAAGAGTGGAATAGAAGCGGGGGCTTATGGAAAAATCTGAGTAAAAGGGAATATCAGCTATTAAGCAACTACATGCGCTTTTATGCTGATATGTATTATGGTGAGGTTCTACCTAAGTTTAGTTTTTGGAAAAAAATTAAGCGCCAAATGAACGGAGAACCTGATGTTGATTTAGCGACACTGAAAAAAGGCACTGCTGAGCTAATTAAAGCGTTAAATAAGATAAGGGAGAAATCGTCAAAGTAGACGAAGCACATGGGAATGAAATGCATATTTTAGTTGAATATACACGCGATCAAGGACCAGTTTGCTATGGGATTTCATTATTTGATCAATATAGCCTGTCGGATTCCATTAGTAAAATGCTATCGATAAATATTGATTGGTACTGGATGACTTACACATCAAGAGAAGCTTGGCCTGACAATATTTCTGCGATTAGAACAATAACCAAACTAAACTCTGAAAATTTAGATGTTTTTTCTAATGATTTTCTAGAACGTGGTTTAGATGGTTATGGTAAGTTTATTGCTGTTTTTGGCTTAAATAAGAATAGTGAATCATTAAATGAAGATTGTTTTCAGGATACAATCGAAAAATTTGCAATTTACGAGCAAGGGCCGATACAGATAGTAGTAATCCAACTTGGAGATTCTCCTTATGAGCATGTTTTCATTCCTCATGTAATCGGAGAGCCGACTAAAAGGCTACTCGAATTGTGGGAAATTACGCCAGAGAAAATTGAAAAAAAATATAAGTATAATCGATTGAAATTAGCAAAATTAGAGTCTATATTTAATATTTCATCAAAATAAAAATGACCATTAATTATTCAACATAAATTGAGGGGGGAAGTATGAAGACAGGCAAATTTAATAAAGGCGTTTATCAGGGAATAATTATATTATCATTTATCTTTCTTGCTATATCATCTATTTTAATCCCTGCCCAAACCTGGGCAGACGGATACACGATTAATTATTCCTATAACAGTTCCGGCGGCATGAGCGGTCAGGCAGTGGCCGATTCCGGCGCTGCTCCCGATACTTATATAACAGCCCATCCCACCAGGTTTACAAACAGCTCATCCGCTTCCTTCTCCTTCTCGTCAACAATCCCCGGCGCTTCATTCGAATGCGCGATCGATAATAATACGGCTTACGACTTTTGTCCCAGCGCGATGAATTACACAGGGCTTTCCGACAATCTGCATACCTTTTATGTCAAAGCAACAGTCAATGGACAGACCGACCCAACACCTGCAGAATTCAAATGGACAGTCGATACAATATCTCCAACGATAACTGTCGCCTCAATACCGGCGACATTCATTATGGCGCCTTCATATAACATTACAGGTTCAGCATCAGACTCCGGTTCTCAGGTCTCAAAGGTCGAGGTCAGCATAAATGGAGGCGCATGGGCGCATGCCACAGGTACAACTGAATGGACATATAACTGGGCGATCCCTTCTGACGGCACATTCACGATACAGGCGCGCGCGATTGACAGGGCAGGCAATTCGACAACATCCGCAGTAAGTAATATCAGAGCATATAACAGAACTCCCTCTGCTGTGACCATTGCCAATAACCAGTTGCTGGTTGATGGCAACCCATTTACTATCAAGGGCGTAGTCTATTCACCTGTTCCGATCGGTGAGACGCCGATTGGTGAAACTCCTGCGAATACTTCTAATGGCGACTACTTTACAAACAACTACAACTCTATTTATAACCGTGACCTTCCTGAGCTAATGAATATGGGAGCAAACACCGTAAGGCTCTGGACATGGAACAATACTGACTCCACAGGCAGTGATATTGAACATGTAGATTTTCTCGATAATGCATACGCAAACGGCATTTATGTGATAGCAGGGTATCATATTAATCCCGGACTGGACATTGAGCCTTCTTCCCCAACAAATATGAGAGAGCAAATAAAGTCTGACTTCGTCGACAAGATGGTTGCAACGAATATGAACCATCCTGCCATCCTCATGTGGGCGATAGGCAATGACCTTAATTCTTCATCCATGTACGGCACTTCTAATGACCTTGATAACCTCGTCTCACTTTTATACGAGATGGCAGGGGCTGCACATGAGATAGATTCAAATCATCCAGTTACAACACCGTTAGCAGATGAGAATCTTTTTAGTTCCGACTTATCTATAATCAACAGGTACAACACATACTATAATTCACTTTACGCTAACGACAACAGCGCCGTTGATTACCTCGACATCTGGGGAGTAAACATTTACAGAGGGAATACATTCGGCACATTATTTAGCGAGTATACTACAGCAACTTCAGGGAACCCTAAACCTCTCGCTATCCTTGAATTCGGGATAGACGCATATGACAATACTCAGGGAGTAGAATACGAGATGTCCGGCCTAAAAGACCCGA
>MHDW01000182.1:0-3192 GCA_001803645.1 Nitrospirae bacterium GWC2_42_7
ATTTAATCACCCTCTCCCTACCCTCTCCCCTCAAGGGAGAGGAACTTTACCCACTCGGTTTGAGAAGGAACCAATATTAAGAAATAGATTTTCGGATTTTAAACGGGCTACCGCCGACCAGGTATTTTGTACCCACAGGTAATTTGTGATGATTGAGCTCATCGTTGCCAAGCATTTTTTTAAAACAAAACTACTTCTTACTGCACGAACTCTAACTCAGGCGCCGGCCTCTGCCTTTATTCTTCCTTTGCCGGTTTCAATATCATAAATCGTATGAATATGCTCAGAAGGAACATTACATTCAATAAGCTTTTGATAAACATGATCTCTTTTTACAAATGTTGTTATAATTACGTTCTGGTACTCGATGTTCTTTAAATCCTTAAACGGCAAAACAGGGATCTTTAAGAATTTATCTCTTTTACTGTTTTCGTCAACAACCCCTTCGAGAGTTATGTCCACTTCCTGAAGAGAAAGATATGCGATCTCCGTAACTTCATCCAGTCCTGCAAATACCACTTTTTTTGTCCCGTTATTGTTCAGTTCATAAAAAAGGTTGTGAAAATCTTTTCTCGCATTTTTGTAAAGGTTTGTATAATCCTGCAGAAGATGATAAGTAAGCCGGGTTTTTTCCGCAAAACCCTTTGGCGTGAGATAGTAAGCATATCTTTTGGAAGGTATGGCCCTGATCGTGACATAACCTTTTGAGACAAGATTCTTAATATATGAGTTCACAAGGCCGAGGGCTATGTTAAGGTTTTTACTTAAATCCCTCTGAGAAAGCTGCTCTCCCTTTGATATCTCATCAAGAAGCTGCAGAGACCTGTAAGTATCATGATTTTCAGGCTTTTCTTTGTTCATATTCTGAACGTTCATGATATGAACATATCATGGAAAGCAAGGGATTGTCAATGTTTTTTATTGAAAAACACTATATCAATTCAGACACTACCAATAAATATCTAAAAATTGTCATTGCGAACAAAGTGAAGCAATCTTATTTCCGTTGGAGCATAGATTGCTTCGTCGTTACACTCCTCCTAAGAAACTCCCACCGCTTAGCATATCACCCGCCCATTCAGAGGACAAGTTTCTTGTAGAAAGATTCCCCTCCGTTTCAGGGGTTGAAATACTCGCAATGACGGTTTTTATAGCTCGCAACTTAAGGGATACTTAACACATGCACAAAATTTTTCTAATACCTGTCTCTGAATCTGTCTCTATCTCTGTCTCTGTCACCATCTCTATCCCGATCCCTGTCTCTCTGTTTGTATCGTTTGGGGTAGTAATCTCTCGGCATTTTATGCCATGGGCCCTTTTGTTTTTCACTGAAGTACCATGAACTATCCCAGTAGTAATAGTACAGGTTGTCATTATAATAAATGTGTCTGTCAGGCACTAACATAACTGGCGGAAGCGGCCTGAGTCTTATATTATGAGGCGGTGCCACAATTATCGGGGGCCCTATTACAACTGACAAAGGAAGCGGCTCCAAATAAGTCCCTTCCGGAGTAACATGAGCGATGCAACCTGCAAGCAAAAACATAAAAATTGTTGTTGTTAATATCTTTCTCATAAAAACCTCCTGTTACTTAAATTGTAGTAAATTTCCGGGGCCATTTCTACTATCTGTATATGCTATTATAAAAAAGCATGAAAAAGATCCTTATTGCTGAGGAATTTAAAGATGTTTTGAAAGGAAAAAACAATATCCTGTCAAGATCAGACCTGATCTTATTGACAGCCTCCACTGCTGAAGACATGCTGAAAATCCACAAAGCTGAAAAAGCAGATCTGATCGTTATAGATATTGACATGCCTGAGATGGGTGGAGACAAGTTGTGTGCTGAGATAAGAAGAGACCCTTCTATCCAGAAGACCTCGATAATAATGATCTGTTTTAACAGGGAATCCGACATTGAAAGGTATAAAACATGCGGTGCGAATTCCTATTTAACAAAAACTTTAAATCCAACAGAATTGTTCCGCCGGATAACAGAGTTTCTGGATATACCTGACAGAGAAAACCTTCGTGTCCTGATGAAAGTCGCGGTCAAAGGTAATATCAAGGACGACTCTTTTTTCTCGACTTCACAAAATATAAGTATCTCAGGCGTGCTCCTCGAGACAGACAAGCAGCTTTCAAAGGGCGACCGGATAATATGTTCTTTTGTTCTCCTTTCTCAACAATTAAAAATAGAAGGGGAAGTGATGAGAGCAAACAAGATATCTCCGGTCCTACACCAATATGGCATCAGATTTATCAACCCTGATCCAGGTTCAAAAGCCAAAATAGAAGAGTTTGTAGCAAGCCGCAAAAAAAAGTAATATTAAAGACCCGGCGACTGAGATCGCACAGTATCTATTATTTGAATTTTTCTATCTGTCATTCCCGAATTAATGATCGGGAATCCAATTACCTTTAAAAAATCTGAATTCACGCCTGCGCGGGAATCGACAGGAGATACCCACGGGCAAGCCCGTGGCACTTTAACAGACTACAAGCAAGGCTTGACCGGCTTTGCCGGACTACCTCCGCTTCACTCCGGGCATCATTCACCCACGGGCAAGCCCATGGAACTCTGATAGGGTGTTAGAAATTGCTCACAAAGAAATATAAAAATATCACCCTCCCTTAATCCCTCCCCTCGAGGGAGGGAAACTCTTTGTCCCTCGCCCCTTGGGGGAGAGCCTGCCTGTCCGGTAGGCAGGGGTTAGGGAGAGGGGTAGTTTTAGGCCAATGCAAAGACATCTTGTTTTTATACAGTTTTTGTGAGCAAAAGCCCGTGTCGATTTCTGACTCTAAATCCTGTTTTCTTGATTTTAAGCCAATATAACAAATAAAATGTAACACCATGGAGATAAAACTGACAACCGGCCAGAAGATCACTGCAAGATCAGGCCAGAATGTTTATAAGACTTTAAAGGACAACGGGATATACCTTGTTGCATCATGCGGAGGCAAAGGCGTATGCGGTAAATGCAGAATAAAAGGGCTTGAAGGAAAAAGCCTGATCAAATCAAAAGGAAAACTGACGCAAAAAGACCTTGATGAAAAGATCATGCTCGCATGTCAAACATTTCCTGAAGAAGATGTTCTTATTGAGATCCCGGAAGGATCAAAACTTGTAATCGGAGATAAAATTGCTGTCTCAAGGACTAAAGACCTGCTTGAATTCCTGCACTCTTCCG
>MHDW01000182.1:3325-3855 GCA_001803645.1 Nitrospirae bacterium GWC2_42_7
AGAATAGATCTTAAACTTGCGCCTCCCACTATAGAAGACCATGTAAGTGATCTCGAACGCCTTAAGAGAGCATTGGAAGAAAATGGAATAAGCGGCATGAGATTCTCACACGGTTTTGTTTCAATCATGCCAATGGCGCTCAGAAATGCAGACTGGAATGTAAGTCTTGCGTATACTGAAAACCTTGAAGCAATATTCCTTTCGCCGGCAGAGGAAAAGAGCAGATATGGGATCGCAGTTGATATCGGCACAACAACTGTCGTGGTTTATCTTGTTAAATGCTGCGACGGAAACCTGGTTGACTCAGGGATGACCTTTAATTCCCAGATGCGTTTTGGCGATGACATAATAACAAGGATAGTCCATGCAACTGAAGGCGGAGGCATCGCCGAGCTTCGCGACGCGGTCGTTAATGATATAAATGACCTTCTCCTTTCTATAGTCGAAAAAAACAACATCAATACTGATGATATAGACTCTGCAGTTATTTCCGGGAACACAACTATGGCGCATCTTTTTTGGGGGCTCAA
>MHDW01000182.1:3952-5005 GCA_001803645.1 Nitrospirae bacterium GWC2_42_7
CCTGTTTATACTCTTCCTAATGTCGGCAGCTATGTGGGCGGAGATATCGTGGCCGGAGTCCTGGCCTCTAAAATGCACAGAAATCCGGAGATCGCACTTTTCATGGATATAGGAACAAACGGAGAAATAGCCATAGGTAACAATGAATGGCTTATAACAGCCGCATGTTCTGCAGGCCCATGTTTTGAAGGAAGCGGGATCAGGCACGGCATGAGGGCAACAGAGGGAGCAATTGAATCAATAAAAATAAACAGCTCTGATCTCAGTGCTGAACTCGGGGTCATCGGAAATACAATACCTGTAGGCATATGCGGATCAGGAATGATAGATGCGATCTCAGAACTTTTCTTTTCCGGTGTGATCGACCAAAGAGGCAAATTCGCAGCAGATATTAAAACAGACAGGATAAGGATGGGGGAAGAGGGGCCTGAGTTCATTCTGCATAGCGGAGAGATCAAGGATATTGTTCTCACTGAAGTAGATATAGAAAATGTCATAAGGGCAAAGGCAGCAATATATGCAGGGGTTTCGCTTCTACTTAGAGAAGTCGGTATAACGCTCGACATAATAGAACGTGTATATATTGCAGGGGGGTTCGGCAACTATCTCGATGTTAACAAGGCTATCATGATCGGTATGCTGCCTGATCTGCCGAGAGAAAAGTTTTCATCTATAGGAAACACTTCTATCGCAGGCGCATATCTCTGCCTTCTTTCAGAAAAAATGCGAAAAGAGGCTGATGAGATCGCAAAGAAAATGACTTATATTGAGCTTTCAGCATCAGGCAGTTTCATGGATGAGTATATGTCAGCGCTTTTTCTGCCGCATACCAATATTGATCTCTTCCCCACAGTTAAAGATCTCTACAAAAAGCAGAAATAAAGTCCGTCATCGATACAAAATCCACCCACCCCTGCACCCCTCCAGGGAGGGGACTGTAAAACAAAAAGCTAACCTCCCCGTACCCCTCCTTGTAAAGTAGGGGATTGCAAATACGGAAAGGCTTGTCTTAAATCCTCCCCTTAACCCAACTTCCGCAGTTTGAAATTTAAA